>JAFSVO010000102.1 GCA_017444965.1 Clostridia bacterium
AAATACGTTCTGAATAAATTATTTTCGGAGGATACGTAAATTGGAACTTGATCCGATACTTAAAAGCACGCTTTCCCTTGAAAGCGACGTCCCTTTTTATTCCCAGCTTAACGGTATAATAAAACACGGCATAACGTCAGGTCTTCTTAAACCCGGTCAACTGCTGCCCTCGGAATCAGAGCTTTGCGGGCATTTCGGCGTAAGCCGCAACACCGTGCGCCAGGCGATAGGCGCGCTTGAAGAAGATGGCTTCGTCGTGAGAAAGCGCGGAAAAGGCACCTTCGTTACCGATCCAAATCTTCGCCGTAAAAGCGTCCCCTACTCTTTTACGACCGAAATATCCGGCATGGGAAGAACTCCCTCGTCCGCACTCGTCGATTTTTCCGTGACCGCTCCGCCCGAAACGGTCAAAAACGTCATGCAGCTCGACGACTCTGCGCGCGTTTATCGTTTTACGCGTATCCGCAAGGTAGACGGAGAGCCGCTTATTTTAGAGACGTCTTACTACCCCCAGTACATTTACCCGAACCTTACGCGTGAAATGCTTGAAACGCACAGTATTTACAGTCTTCTGTATCACGTCGGCATTACTCCCGTATCGGCTTCGGACACCTACGAGGCGGTGCTTTTGGGAAAGCGCGAGGCGGAACTTCTGAACTGTCCCGAGGGCTCGCCCGGCTTTCAGCATAAGCGCCGTACGACGAACGAAAACGGCAACGTTTACGAATATACGACGAGTTATATGCCCGCGAGCAGCTTCCGCCTTGACGTACATTTTCAAAAAGGCGCCGCTTCCTTCAGCAGAACGATAAAATAAAGTCGTTTTTCACGCCAAAGCAATACGCCCGTCCGCGTTTTTACGCAGACGGGCTTTTTGTTTGACACTTTTGTAATGTATGGAATGTTTTATGTAAAACATACAATTGTATTTCTTTGTTTTTGTGCAAAATATACATATTTCCTTGACGAAGTTCGTACACCTTTTTCGTCCGAAAATGCAGACAAAGCCAAATAAAATGATATAATTTATATGGGCAATGGGAGCGGCTTGTTTCTCTTTTCGTCAATTGAACGGAGGAAACGCAAAATGGCAGTAAAAGTCGGCATCAACGGCTTCGGCCGTATCGGTACCGCGGTCCTTCGCATTATGTCGGAGGATCCTTTGAATTTCGACGTCAGGGGCATAAATCTTCGCAGCGCCGACGTCAGCGAAATGGTTTATTCGCTCAAATACGATTCGACCTTTCGCGCCTTTAACGGAACGGCGGAGCCGCAAAAGGACGGAATAAGCGTAAATGGACGCTTTATCCGCGTTTTCAGCGAATCCGACCCGGCACGCATCCCCTGGTCGGAATGCGGAGCCGAATATATCATCGAGTCTACCGGCGCTTTTCTTACGACCGAAAAGGCGGCGGCGCACCTTTCCGGCGGCGCCGAAAAGGTCGTTATAACCGCCCCCGCGAAGGACGACGTTACGCCGACCTTCGTTATGGGCGTAAACGACGGGCTTATTACGCCGGAAATGACCGTAGTATCCAACGCCTCTTGCACGACCAACTGCCTTGCGCCGCTTGCAAAGATAATAGAGCTTAACTTCGGCATAGAAGAGGCGCTTATGTCCACCATACACGCGGCGACCGCCAAGCAGAAAACGGTCGATTGCCGCGCCCGCGATATGCGCTGCGGCCGTTCGATAATCAACAACATAATACCGACCTCGACCGGCGCCGCAAAAGCCATAGGAAAAGTAATACCCGAGCTTTCGGGAAAGCTTACCGGCGTGGCGTTCCGCGTTCCCACGTCGGACGTGTCGATAGTAGACCTTACGGCGCGTCTTAAGACCGGCGCTTCCTACGCCGACGTCTGCGCCGCTGTAAAGCATGCGTCCGAAACGTATATGAAGGGCGTCGTCGCCTATACCTCGGACCCGGTCGTTTCATGCGACCTTATCGGCAGCGCCTGTCCCTGCGTTTTTGACGAAAAAGCTGGTCTCTCGCTTAACGACCGCTTTGTAAAGCTAATTGCCTGGTACGACAACGAATGGGGTTATTCCAATTCGGCAGTCCGCCTGGTCAAGCGATTATCCGATGTAACCTTCGGCATAAAAGAGCCCGGGAGCTGCTGATACCCTTATCCCTTCCCCCACGCATTTGCCCGTAACAAAACGAAAAGAGAAAAGCAGTCAAGTCTTCGTTTCACCCCGAGCTCTTGTGCAGCACAGGGCGGCGCGCACGCGCCGCCCTGTTTCATTTAAAATAAGCATTATTGAATATTACCGTATATAACGCCGATACGGATACACAGACCGCCGTCCGTCCTTTCTTAAAGCGCGTTTTTCACAAGTTTTTTCTTTATTACAAGGTACGCGGCAGTCGCCGCGGTAAAAGTAAGTATCCACGAAACGGGATAGGATACGTAAAGCCAGAAAACGTTATGATAAGCCGGTATGTTAAACACCGTAGCCGTCCACAAAACGCGCACGCCGCATATACCGACGAGCGATATGAGCATACCGGTAAAGGATCTGCCGAGCCCCTGCAATACTCCGTTCGCCGCGTCGCAAAGCCCGCAGAAGAAATACGTAAGGCTGAAGGCGGAAAGCTTTTGTATGCCGTAATATATGCAGGACGCGTCGTCAAGATATATCCTTAAAAGCTTTTCTTTGAAAATAAAGCACGGGATATCGACCGAAAGCCCGAGCGCCAGCACGCAAAGGCAGCAGGTCGCGAACACCTTGTTTATTCTCGCGTATTTTTTTGCGCCCACGTTCTGCCCGACGAAATTGACCGCCGTCTGATTAAACGAGAAAGTGCCTATCCAGATAAACCCTTCTATACTGCTCGCGGCGGCGCAGCCTGCCACTGCGTCGGCGCCGAGCGAATTGACAGCCGCCTGAAGAATCACGTTCGCGGTCGAATAAAGCGCGCCCTGTATCCCCGCGGGAAGCCCGACGCGGATCATGAACCAAAGCGTCTTTTTATCTATTTTCATCTCTTTGAAAACAAGGCGCAGGTCGTCTTCCCTGTTGGTCAAAGCAATTATAACGAGGACTGCCGACGCGGCTTGCGATACGACGGTTGCTATTGCGACGCCCGCGACGTCAAGCGAAAAGACGGCGACCAGCACGACGTTAAGTATAACGTTCAGGATACCCGACGCGATAAGAAAATAAAGGGGTCTTTTGGTGTCGCCTCCCGCGCGCAGGAGCGCCGCGCCGAAAACGTATATCATATTGGGGACCGAGCCCAGAAAGACTATGCGCAGATAAAGAGCCGAAAGCTCAAGAATATCGTCCGGCGTATTCATAAGCTTTAAAAACACGCGCGAAAGCAATACTCCCGCGACCGTCAGTATAAGCCCGCATATAAACGCCGTGGGAAAAGCCGTCTGCACAGTCTTTACCGTCTTTTCCCTGTCATGCGCGCCTAAGCCCTGCGCCGCCGAAACGCCGACGCCGACCGACAGCCCGATAAACATTCCTATAATAAGCGAGATAAGAGGGGTCGTCGAGCCGACGGCGCCGACCGAATGAGAAGAGCCGAAACGCCCTACGACTATAAGGTCTGCGGCGTTAAATCCGAGCTGCAGGATATTCATTACGATTATCGGGAATGTGAATTTAACTATGTTTTTAAGAAGAGGTCCCGATATCATATCAACGCTTCCGGATCTTTTAAGCATTTACTCTTTCCTTTCGTTTCAACCTTCTGAACACTATGACAAAGGCCACAAGCTGCGCCGCAAAGGTGATCGCCCATGAAACGGGATAGGACAAATAGAGGCATTCAAGCGTATGATACCGCGTGAAAAACGTATATATCCACACAACTCTGAAAGCGCATACTCCCAAAAGCGAAATGATCATCGAAGTCGTAGACGCGCCTATCCCGCGAACGCCGAAGCCGATGGCATCCATGATCCCCAAAAGCGCGTAAAACCTGCATATATACGCCATTCTGACAACGCCGTATACGATTTTTTCGGGCGCGTCGGGTATGTAAAACTTCAGTATATAAGGCGACAGGCTATAGGTAAGCGGTCCCAGCACCGCCCCTACTGCAAAGGCGCAAAGGCAAGAGAGCGCCACCGATTTTTTGACTCTGTCAAACTTTTTCGCCCCGGCGTTACGCGCCGCGAAGTTGAGAGAGGCATGCTCAAACGAAACGACGGCGTGCTTTACGAACAGCTCTTCTATATTATGTCCCGCCGCCGTGCCGGACACGACCGCCTCGCCGAAGGAATTGACCGAGCTTTGTATAAGCACGTTCGAGATATTGAAAAGCGCGCTTTGTATTCCCGACGGGATCCCTATTTTGACTATATACGCAAGGCTTTTCCCGTGTATTTTCAAATTGCTCAAATAAAGCCTGCACGCATCCTGTCTTTTCATAAGCGCGCGAACGACGAGCCCCGCCGAAAGATAATTTGAAAGGGCGGTAGCGAGCGCGACTCCCGCAACGTCAAGCTTAAGACATACTACGAAAAAGATATTCAGGATAACGTTTACTACGCCGGCGACAGTAATATAAATAAGCGGTCCCTTCGTATCACCCGCGGCGCGGAGTATTGCCGTTCCGAAGTTATATATAAGCGACGCCATAACGCCCGTAAGATAAATACGCAGATAGGTCACCGAAAGACCGAGTAACTCTTTCGGCGTATCCATCCACGTGAGAAAATATCTGCTGCCGATGATGCCGAAAAGCGTCAAAAACGCGCCGCATATTACGGCGAGGAGCATTGAGGTGTGGACGCTTTTGCTGACCTTCTCGCCGTTATTTTCACCGAGAGCGCGCGCCGCCGCGACGCCGCCGCCGACCGAAACGCCGATAAAAAAGTTTACCATAAGGGTGATAAGCGTAGAGTTCGCGCCTACGGCTCCGCCCGCGGCGCTTCCCGAGACGCCGAATCTGTTCACGACGACAAGATCCGCCGCGCTGAAAAGCGACTGCATCTGGTTCGTAAGTATAATGGGGACGGTAAAACTGATTATACCGGGAAGAATCTTCCCTTCCGTCATATCAATTTGTTTTCTCATCTGCATATACCCCGTCAAAAGCGCGTTTTCTCAAAACCGGCGTTCATTCCTTCGCGCCGGCGTTCTCTTTTGCGAGCGTTCTTTCATTGCTTGCGACGATCCGTTTCCATCCGATAAGCACTATAAGCACCTCCGGCACAAGCGCCAGAAACCACGATATGGGAATGGACATATAAATGACGTCCGGCGTGTGGTATATTTGAAAAACCGTGTGTATCCAGATAAGTCGAAAGACGCATACGGTAAGCACGGCTATTGCCGTCGGCGTTTTGTTCATGCCGAGCCCGCGCATTCCGCTCGAAATGGTGTTCTGTACCCCTAATATCACGTAAAAGCGGCATATATACGCCATTTTTATAACGCCGTAAGTTATTTTTTCGGGATCGTCGGCAATATATATTTTGAGGAGCTGCGGCGAAAAATGATAAACGAGAGGTCCGAAAACGCCGCCCACGGCGACCGCGCAAAGCATTGAAAGAAAGATGGACTTTTTGGCGCGGTCGTATTTGCGCGCCCCCATATTCTGAGCCGTAAAATTGAGCGACGAAAAAGTAAAGCCGCTCATTGCTGTATGCACGAAAGACTCTAAGTTCGTCCCTGCCGCGACTCCCGAAACGACCTTCTCGCCGAAGCCGTTCACTTCGGTCTGGATAGATACGTTCGCAATACTGAACAGCATGTCTGCAACGCCGAGCATCGCGCCGCTTTTAAGTATGGGCCAAAGCCTGTCTTTATGGATACGCAGGTCCCCGAAATACAAACGTGTCGCGTCCTCGCGGTTTTTCAGCGCAAGCAGAACGAGCGCCGCCGAAAAAACGTTTGAAATAGCCGTCGCAAGCGCTACGCCGGCGACGTCGAGCTTGAATACCGCTACGAAAACGAGATTAAGTATAACGTTCAGAATGCCGGCAAGCGTTATGAATATCAGGGGACGTCGGCTGTCGCCCGAGGCACGGAGTATCGCCGCGCCGAAATTATAGATAAGCGACGCCGTCGCGCCGGTAAAGTATATGCGCAGATAGGTGCTCGCAAGCTTGAAAAGGTCTTGCGGGGTCTTCATCCACGTAAGGAACAGACCGCTTCCGAACATACCGACCGCCGTCAGCCCTAATCCTGCGATAAAAGCCAAAAGCATAGCCGTATGCACCGTTTCGGATATCTTTTTGTTGTTCTTCTCGCCTATGGCGCGCGCGGTCACTATCCCCGCGCCGGAGCCTATACCTATGAAAAAGTTGACCAACAGGTTTATAAGCGAAGAATTCACGCCGACGGCGCCCGCCGCCGCGCTCCCGCTCTGACTGAAGCGGCTTACTACTATAAGATCCGCCGCGTTGAAGGCGAGTTGAAGCATACCCGAAAGGATTATAGGTATCGCAAAGCGTATTATCTTAGGCAGAAGTCTGCCCTCGGTCATATCGACGTACTTTCTCATAATTCACCCTTAAACGCTCTTTTTTCGACTTTTCTGACTATAAAGAAGAAAAAGATAAAGGAGGCGACAAAGGTAAGCGCCCAGGATATCGGATACGCCGTGAGCAGACATTCGAGCGTCGGCGTTTTCGCGAATTCGGTATAGTTCCATACGATACGGAAACCGCATACTCCCAAGACCGATATTATAAGCGAGGTAGTAGAGTATCCTATACCGCGGAGGGCGCCGGTAAACGAGTCCATAAGCCCGACTAAAACGTAATATCTGCAGTTGTACGCCATTCTGATGACGCCCGCTTTTACGGTGGCTTCGGACGGACCTTTAAGGTAAAGCCGCATAAGCTGCGGAGAGAAATAATACATAAGATTTCCGAAAACGAGCCCTACGACGGCGGCGCAGGCGGCGCTTAAATACGCCGACTTTCTTACGCGGTCATATTTCCCGGCGCCCGCGTTCTGCGCGCAGAAGTTCATCGAAGCATGCATAAAAGACGCCGCCGAATTTGCGACGAGGGTCTCAAGCGTATGCGCCGCGCTCAAGCCGGTGACCACTTCCGAACCGAAGCCGTTTAAAGATCTTTGTATTATTACATTGGCTATATGGAACATACAGCTGTTTATGCCCGCGGGCACGCCTATTTTGAGTATGTATAAAAGTCTTTCCTTTTTAATGCCGATATTCTTAAAAACAAGCTTTATCTGATCTGTCCTTTTAGAAAGCTCTCTTAAAATGAGGAACGCCGAAAAGAAATTGGATATCGCGGTAGAAGTGGCGACGCCCGCGACGTCCTGCTTTAATACGAGCACGAAAAACAGGTTGAGCCCGAAATTGAGGACGCCGGACATGGCGAGGAAGATAAGCGGTATTTTCGTCTCTCCCGCGGCTCTCAAAATCGCCGAGCAGAAAAGGTAAACTATACTTCCTATCTGACCGATAAAATAAATACGAATATAAGTTATCGCGCGCTCTAAAAGGTCTGCCGGCGTTTTCATCACGTCGGTCAAAAACCATCTGCTTGCCAAAATGCCCACAGAAGCAATGATCGCGCCGCATATGATCGCCGTCGGCAACGCCGTGCCGACTGTATCCCTGACCTTTTGCGCGTCCTTTTCGCCCAGCGCGCGAGCCGTCGCGACGCCCGCGCCCGTTGATATGCCGAGGAAAAGCACGATAATAAGATTTATCATCGTGTTCGTGGCACCGATAGCGCCCACCGATCCGACCAATCCGAACCTTCCGACGACGACCATATCGGCGATGCTGAAGCCGAGGGTCAAAAACTGAGACAAAATTA
>JAFSVO010000103.1 GCA_017444965.1 Clostridia bacterium
CGAGCTTGATTACGATACCTTATACGATATAGACCTTTACGACCGCAATAAAGCCTTCCCCAGCATAGCCGGCTCGTACTATGCGGCTTGCGTGCTTTATTCGAGCGTTACCGGCAGGGCGACGACGGGTATGCCCTTCTACGGCTATCTTGACGCCGATACGGCTGTTCTTCTTCAGGGCGCCGCCGACAGGTTCTTAACCTCGGCTAACGATCACAACGCGTCGCCGATAACTCTTGCCGCGCATGAAACGACCTACGTTCAGCGCCCGATGACGCTTGAGGAGGCCGACCCGAGAAACCGCCCCGCAGATCCCGACCCCGCCTTCGCGGATGACGTGACGCAGTACCCCGACAACTACGACGTGCTTTTGTCTTCGGCTTACGCGTACTACGCGCGCGGCTCTTTCGTTCAGTACGACAATATGGGCATGGACAGAGTGCACCGCACGGGCGCGCGCAGGACCGTAGCTTATGAAAAAGCCACAAGCTATTCAAACTTCCTCGCGAACGACAAATCCTCGCCCGAGGACGCGACCCCGCAGAAGATACTTTATACCGACTGCTCGGCGTATATTTACTCCGCGATGACCGACGCGTTTTATTACTCGTTCAATTTCAACTTCAAAAACCGCAGCAACGCCATGTTTGACGATACCGAGGTAATGGCGCCGCTCACGGTATTCTCATGGAGACAGACGACCGACAACCCCTCGCTTTCTCTTTCTAAAGCGGAGGAGGCGTCAGCTGAAATGAAGGCGGCGCTTCACCCCGGCGATATAATAATCTTTACGAATGAATCGCGCGACTCGACCGTCGGGCACATAATGCTTTACATCGGCAACGGCAAGATGCTTCATTCGACCGGCCGCAACGCCTTCGGCGGCGGAGAAAACTACCTGTTCAGAAACGGCACGGAAGAGTACGAGATGTACGGCGCCGTTCTTTACGACAACGTAAAAGAAGTGACCGACGTCGGCCGCTGGCTCTGCCCCTTTATGAACGAAAACTGGCTGTGCAAGGTCTTCCGCCCGAATTACGGCAGCTACTCGCCTTCGGCAAAGGCGACGGCGCGCCTTGAAAGCCTTAAAAACACGATAGTTTACAAAGAGACGACGGCGCCCGAGGGCGTTACCGTTTCCGCCGGAGGCGACGTTACCTTTACGGTCGTCGTTTACAACTACGGCAAAACGGAACAGACTTACACTATTACAGATACTATCCCCTCTAACACCACGTTTAAATCTAAAGACGCCGCGTTCACCTTAAACGGCGCTTCCCTTTCGGCAAGCGTAACGCTCGCCCCGCAGGAGACGGCGCGGCTTTCTTATACCGTTACCGTGAACGCGGTCGGCGCCTGGACGACTATCCCCTGCAAATCGACCTACGTAAACGGCGTTCTTCTGAACAACACGCGCATAATCGTCGCGCCGACGCTTCTTGCCGAAGAGCAGGACGAGCTGATATATTTGCTTGAAAGCCGCGGTCCCTCGGCTTCCTCCGACCTCGCTTTGGCGCTTTCGCTTTACGACGGTCTTACCTTCTCGACGAAGGCGGAAGCCTTTACCTCCATCTACACCCCGCAGACGGGCGGAACGTATACGAACGTCGTCTCAAGCGGCGACTACGTAACGATGAACGTTACCGTCTCTAACAAAGGCTCTTACGCGCTCGCGACCTGCCTTTTCGGCGGCGTCGGGCACAAGACCCAGAGCCCCGACTGCTACGACCGCGTAAAGCATATTTCGACCGACAATATGGTCGCGGGCGACCTTCTGTTCGCGCTTGACAATCCTCTCAACGGGTCGATGCACGACAGGATAACCGACCTTGAAAACAACGTCCGCGTATACGTTTACGCGGACGGCGGCAGGCTCGCGACCGTTGAGAACGGCTCATACGTTCTTTATTCTAAAACTCACTCGCAGGCGTTGACCGAATCGCTCCCCGGCCATTTCGCCTTCTTCGTTTTAAGACCGTCCATTCAGGGCGCGACGCCTAAAAAGGACGTTTACAGTATACATATCTGGGGCGACGCCATGGTGTCGACCAACAACCCCATGGACATTTTATACGCCATGGCTGAAGCTTCTGGCAAAAAAGTGAGGATCACGGCGAACGTATACGACAACCTCGGCAAGACCTCGACCTATCAGCATTATGAGTTTTTCAACTGGAACTCATCAAATACCGAAATGACAAGCGTCAGATCTACGGCTTTCGTAAATTCCATTACTTCTCCGCTCGATTGTCTGATAATGTCTACGGGACGCGACGCCTCGGTAGGTTATCCTGCGACAAAAACAAGAAATCTCAATGCTTATGAGGCTATCCAGGATATGTATTTCGAGGCAAATCCGAACGGAAGAATACTCCTCTCCGTTCCATTCCCGTACGAAAACGACTCTACCCTTATGGCGCAAAAATACGTAGGAAGATTTACGACGGCGGAACAGAAGATAAAGATAAAAGAAATTGCGGAGGAATACGAGGCAAGGACCTCCGGCGCAAAAGCCTCGCTTTATCTCGGCGACGCTTTTGATTTCTTTGCGGAGAATTATTCCGACACGGGCATAAAGCTTTACGACGACTGCGGCGATTACGCCTCTATCCCCGGCGCCTACTATATGGCTTGCCTTTATTACGCCGCGGTGTTTGGCGAGTCGCCCGTCGGCATACCCGAATACGGCGAAATTGACCGCGCCTCGGCGATAATTCTTCAGAACGCGGCGCACTCTTTCTTCTTCGGCACCGATCCCGCGCAGGTAACGCAGGAGCGCGCCCCCGTCCTGCGCACGTCGTATAAAGAGCTCAACCCCAAGACGATGACTTACCGCGACCCGAAATACGCCCACGAGGTTTATCCGGCGTATTACGACGAGCTTTTTGCGACGGCGTATATGTACTACGCTATGGGCCGCGCCGTACAGTACGACCAGATGAGCTTAGACAACGTAACGAAGACGGTCAGACGTTTAACGCAGGGCGCGGCGCCCGAAGAGCTTACGCCCCAGCGCCTTACCTACCTCGACTGCACCTGGTTCGTCCATTCGGCGTATAAATCGGCGGTAAATTACGTGCTTAAGCCATCGCTCGGCTCAAAGGTAATAAATATCACCGAGGGCTGCGTTTACCGCTGGGTAGGACCCGACGGCACAGTCCCCGTTGAAGACGCCGTCGCCGAGTTCAGAGCGACCCTGCAGCCCGGCGACGTGATGATGTACTTTGACCGCTCTGCGGGTCAGGGGCACGGCATGCTTTACCTCGGCAACGGCATATATATCCATTGCTCAAGCAGCAACAGAAAGAGCCGCGGCTCCGCAGACTATAACTTTTCAGCCGATATCGACGCGCGCGAATACCTGGGCGGCGTTGATTTCGGAAAACTCGACCTTATAATCGACCCTTCTCTTAACACCTGCTTCTTCAAATCTAACGAGGAAGTATCTATAATCCGTCCCCTTTCGCTCGGCTATACCCCCACGGAGAACGCGACGAAGCGCTTAAATAACCTCGCGGGCGTCGTAACGTGGAAGGAGACGACGGCTTACCGCGGGCAAACGGTCAATCCCGGCGACGACGTGACCTTTACCTACGTATTAAGAAACGACAACGACACGGCGAAAACGGTCGCGATAAAGGACGTGCTTCCCGACTTTACCGTTTACAAATCCGGCGATATCGCCTTTACGAACGGCTCGCTTAACACGAGCGTCGTCGTGCCCGCCCTTTCGGAAAAACGCATAAGCTTTACCGTGACCGTGCTTGAAACGGCGGAGGCGTCGGTCATCGCCTGCGACAAGACGCAGTTCGGCGGCATTACCCATTACTGCAACCCGATATACGTCGCGAGAACGCTTACGCCCGAGGAGCAGGCGACGGTCTCTTCAGCTTCGGTCACCGCAAGCAGCGCGACCGAGCTTATTGCGAAAACATACGCGCTTATCGGGCAGACGGTCAATATCCCCGAAAACTCCGAGCTTATAAACTCTCTCTTCACGATTGGCGGCAGCGCCGACCCGTATTACTACGCGACCGTTGGGACCGGCTACTACTCGACGCTTATCCCCCAGTACCTTACGGGCGGAAAGAATATGAAGGGCGAGCTTTCGGGCAACAGAATAAAGAACATAACCCTTGACAACCTTATGTGCGGCGACGTTCTGGCTGTTATGGCCGACAACGCGACCGTAAAGCTTTACCTCTGCCTCGTCGATAAAAGCTTTAAGACGGTAACGGACGGCTCGGTCGAAACGATCGTTCCCGCAAACGCCGCGACTTTCGTCGACAAGCTTATGGCAAAGTTCGCCTTCGCCGTTATCCGTCCCTCGCGCGCTTTCCCGACGAAGGGCGAGATCTCCCGTCTTTCGACCTATAACAACGAGCCGCTTAACGTATCCTTCTTAGGCGACGCTTTCGTTACGCAGGATACGGCGAACTACTTCGGCGCCTTCTGCTTTGAGGGCGGAAGACCGATAAATTCCAAAGGCACCGGCAACGTCACGAGAAACATAAACCAGAACACCGAATACACGTCTTACAGCTACTATACCACTTATTCGCCCTATCTGCTTTGGGATTCCGCGGATCAGCCCACGTTAAGCCCGGAAAACGCCGGCACAAGTCTTAAGATCATGACCTCTCCCGACAGCCCGCCTCTCGACTTCTTTATTATCCAGTCGGGCCGCGACAGGCTTTTGTTCAACAGCGCTGACGCGACTAAAGCGGTAAAAGCGGTCAAGGCGATATACGATCTTTTAAAGGCGCAGAATCCGGACGGCGAGCTCGTTATCTTAGTGCCTCCCGCCTTCCCCGACAACGGACAGCCCAACTATTACACCTATAATATGGGCACGTATAACTACGAAAACTGCAAAGCGCGTATAAGCAACCTCGCGACGCGCTACGCAAACGCGGTAGGAAACGACTGTATCATGATCCGCGCGGACGAGGCGACCTATTTCTTTGATGAAAACTACGGCGCCGACTCCGGTATATCCCTTTTCCGCGACGACAGCAGGACGCCGAACGAAGCGGGCGCTTACTTCACTTCAGCTTTGATGTACGCGACGCTGCTTAACAAGTCGCCCTACGGCATGGAGTTTTCGGCGTATCTTACCGAAGACGAATCACGGCTTCTGCAGCGCGCGGCGCACAGATTCGTTTTCGGAAGCGACCCCGAAGCGCCCGCGGCGCCGCCCGCAGGGCGTTCCCTGCCGATATTCGAGCAGGATTCGAGATTTACCCACGAAGAAGCGCCCAAAAACTTTGAATATCTGCTCGCCACAGCCGAGGCGTATTTCGACCGCCATCTCTGGATACAGTACGACCAGCTCGGTATGATGCGCACCGGCAGCGCCATCTCTTTCTACAGAAGGACCACGGACACTTCTGCGGCGCCCAACCTCGGCTCGCCCGAAGCGGGCACCCCGCAAAGCACGCTTTACCTCGACTGCACGGCGTTCGTATGGAGCCTTATAAAAGACACGTTTAATTACGATCTGCCCGAGAACCGCTCGAAGCCTTTGTCCTACGACCCGAACGGCACTCTCGCGTCCATGACCGCGTTCAAGTTCGTGTCCGTCGCGAACGGAGACGACACTTATTCGATGACCTATCAGACGGACGGCGACCCTGTTCCCTGCACGTCGGAAGAGGCGGCTGCCGTCTTCCTTAAGACGCTGAGGCCGGGCGACGTCATAGCCTACAGCAACGACGGAAACGGCCGCGGACACGGCGTTATCTACCTCGGCAACGGCTACGTTATGCAGTGCACGAGCGCTTCGCGTCTTGACGGAACGAGCGCCGACTACAACTATGACGGAAAGTACGATTCTCACGAAGGCAGGGGCGGCATACGCATAGACAAGATAGACTTTATGACGACTCCCGGCAGGTCGAGCTTCCAGTTTGACGGACAGTACCTTATGACCATAAGGGTAACGAGGCCCGACTACGCCTCAATGACCCCGACCGCGAACGCCATAGCTCGCGTAAAGGGCGCAAGCTCAGACCCGTACGTATCGAGCGACTATTACAATATGCGCCACGTCGTCGCTTACAGACTTACGAGCGCGCCCGAGGGCGTTACCGTAAACCCGAACGATACGGTGAAGATGACCGTAGTTTTAAAGAACGTCGGCGACCATACCAAGATAATAAGCGTTACCGATTCCCTCCCCTCCACTCTTACGCTTGAGAGCGGACAGAACAACTTTACCGTGACCGTCGCCCCCGGCGAGACGGTAACGCGCGAGTACACGGTGCGCGTCAAACCGACGGTCGCGAACGGCACTTATATAGAGTACAAAAATATGAAAGCCAACGGGCTTACCTTAAACGATACCACCATAGGAGTCAACAAGACTCTGACCGAGTCCGAGCAAAATTCGTTTAAGGACTATATCGCCTCGGGCAGCCTGTCTTCCGCGGGAGGATTGCTCAAGCTCTATAAGAACGCTTACTCATCGCTCGGAATAAGCCTTGACCTTACCGACGAGGAAGCGCTTATATCCGCCCTCACGGTCCAGGGCTCTACCTCCGCCGCGTACGTTAACACCTTAAAGTTCAACACCTCGAGCCCCTACTATTCATACGCGGCAAAGGGCCTTTTCGGCGGCAGGCACAATTACAACACGTCTTATCGCCGTATGAAGTATATAGGCTGGCAGAACCTCGTCTGCGGCGACGTAATAATAGTCGCGGCAAGGGAAAACAAATCGGGCGACGAGAACGAGGGCAAAATAAAAAGCTATCGCTCTTATATCTATCTCGGCGACAGGACCTTCGCCTTTGACGAAGGCGGCTCGCTGAAAATTGTTACGGGCACGGCTGAGGCGATGAACATACTTGAAACGCTGCCCGGCGAATATTACTTCTGCACGTTAAGACCCTCCCTTCTCAAATCCTGAAAGCATTTCCGACATGGCACGCTCCGTTATCCGAACGGAGCGTGCTTTTTACCCTTCCGTTTCCCTATCCGATAACCAGTTGATGTATATTTATTAAAATGATATAATGAAAACAAATAAACAATAATATTTATATCTATTTACAATTGCTTTGTTCATAAAAACAATATATATTTTAGTCAACCTATTTGTTTAGAGGAGATACTGTCATGAAAAAGCTTATCGCTTTTTTAACTGCGCTTTTAATATGTCTTTCGGCGCTTTACGCCTGCGGTGAAAAGCCCGCTCAAACGGACGCGCCCGGCGCGCAGGGCGAAGATACGGCGGCGGACGTCGCCGCACCGTCTCCGGATACTTCCGACGACGAGGGCGACAAGGAAGCGACCGAGGCGTTTACCGGCACAGAGGTCGTCATAACCGCCGACCCCGCGGATAAAACGCCCGACGGCGCGCCCGCTTCCGCGTCCCCCGCTCAAAGTGCGGAAGAAAAGCCCGTCGATACCGCTCCGTCCCCTTCCGCTCCCGCGGCGGAGGCGGCGCATACCCGGTCGGGCGGGCTTAAACCCGCTTCCGGCAAAATAAACCGTACCGAGAATTACGTTTCCGAAAAGAATATTCTCATTTTCGGCGACGGCTTTACCTGCGCCAATAATTTCGGCGATATTATAGTCCACCTCGCCGCAGCCGACGGGATAAAGCTCAACTTTACGTCAAAGTATTACGACAACACCGACAACACGGGCTCTTACCACCTTTACGAGACTATTAAATGGGACGGCGAGGGAGAAGGCGCGTCTCCCGTTTCGGTTTCTCAGTTCGTTATGAATAAATATATAGAGGACCCGCAGAACAACAAGCTCGATTACTTTTTGCTGTTGACGAGCCGCAACCGCGCCGCGACTATGCCGGCTGACTGCGCGAAAGAGCTTAAGGCGATAGAATACTATACGAAGCGCCTTTCCGCGGCGCAGCCCGGCGTTACCACCTGCCTTTTGGTCCCCTCCGGGTATAAAGACGGCAACAAGAGCGCCGCCGCCGTAAGGATAGGGCTTACCGCGCCGACCTTTGAGGCGCATAACGAGCTTATCCGCGCCTTTGCGAAGCAGGCGGAGGGCGCCGTTTCGGGCAGCCGTATGAGCGCCTATTTCTGCGACGCGTTTGAGTGGTTTTATAAAAATTACGCGTCTCACGGCATAGACCTTTACGACTTTAATAAAGTCTATCCTTCCAAAAGCGGCTCATACTTTATGGCGTGCGTTCTCTATTCTATGCTTTTCAAAAACTCGTCCGCCGGCATCCCCTACTACGCGTTTTTAGACGAAGACGCGGCGAAAGCGCTTCAGACCGCCGCCGACGCCTACGTAAAAAGCATCGGCGTTTCTTTAAAAGCTCATACCAAGACCTATCCCGAAAAAGTAATGACGATAGAAGAATTCGACCCGAGAAACAGCCCTACCGACCCGCGGTTCAAAAACGAGGTCTATCCCGAAAATTACGATTATATCCTCTGCTCGACTTTCACCTACATGCAGCGCGGCACGTGGGTGCAGTACGACAATCAGTCGATGGACAGAGTCATGTATACCTTTACGCGGCGCAAAACGACCAACGGCTCGCCCGAGGAAGCCACCCCGCAAAGATACTTTTACACCGACTGCTCGGCGTACCTTATTATGGCGTTCGTCGACGCGTTTGACTACGATTTCAACGGCGCGACGCGCTCCGACCCGATTTTCGACAGCGTTGAACTCGGACTTACCAACTGGCGCAAGTTTTACTGGCGCGAGTCGGAGGACACGCGCACCCTTGAAGAGATACAGTCCGATTTTTATTCGTCGCTTCAGCCGGGCGACCTTATAATATTCACGGGTGAAGCGCGCGACAACAACGTGGCCCACATAATGCTCTACCTCGGAAACGGGCTTTGCATACACTCGACCGGCAAGCACGCCTCCGGCGGCGGCGAAAACTACCTTTACAAAAACGGCACCGACGAATACGAGGCCGAAAGCGGAGTCGTTCTTGACAGTATAGACGTCGTCGGGCAGTTCGGCGAATACCTTTTCCCCTTTAACAGAAAAGACTGGCTCGTCGGCGTGTTCCGTCCCGATTACGCGGGCTTTACCCCGACCGCGCAGGTCAAAAACAGACTTTCGTCTTTAAGGAACGTCATCGCTTATAAAGATACGACCGCGCCCGAGGGCGTTTCCGTTTCCCCCGGGGGCGACGTGACCTTTACCTTCGTTATAAGGAACGCGGACGACGTTTCCAAAACTATTGAGATAAACGATACCCTTTCAAAAGGCCTTACCTTTAAATCGGGCGATTTTAAAGTGAACGGCGCGTCTCTTTCCGCGACCGTGACCGTCCCCGCGGGGAAGACTGTAAAGGCGGCGTATACCGCGACGGTCGACAAAACCGTCGCGCCCGGCACGCTTATTCAGTGCCACAGCGCATATTTAAACGGCGTCCGCCACAACGAGACCCCCGTGCTCGTTATGAACACGCTTAACTCCGATCAGCAGAAGCTTCTGGCGCAGACGGCGGAAAAGACCTCGGCGACGTCCGATATAGGATACGTTACGAACGTTTATAAAAGCGCGTTCGGGTATACCTTCCCCTTCGCCTCAAACCTCGACGCGATCTTAAGCATGTTCTCGCCTTCAATGACGGGGACCTTCGCGGCGCTTAAAGAAAAATCGCCCTACAAGGTCGGCACCCTTTTCGGCGGCGCCTATCTTTGCGCCTCTTCCCTTCAGACCTCTCCCGTAAGGATAAAGCGGGTCGCGTGCCACAACCTCGTCGCGGGGGACGTTATTTTCACGGCGAACGATTCGTCCGGCACGGGCGCGCGCGCGTATCTTTATCTCGGGAACGGGATAATTTCTGCCGTTGAAAACGGAAAGGTCGTAAAATACTCGAAAAGCATCTCGGATACTTTCCTTGAAACGCTTATATCTTATCCCCTGTTCTGCGTGATACGCCCGTCGCAAAGCTTTTAAAAAGCGAAATATCAAAACGGCTTGACGCTGATTTTGCGCCGAGCCGTTTTTCATTATGTTACTGTAAACGTCTAAAACTAATCTATTGCAAAATACTCCTTTTTATACTATAATAGATTTATATATTTATATGTTACGTTTTGTTTGTTTGCTTGTTAATTTCAGTAAACAAATCGGATGACGGGAGGTCAATAAAAATGAAAAAAATACTCGCTTTTCTTTTGGCCGTGCTCTTTACCTTATCGGTTTTTTCGGCTTGCGGTGAAAAAGCGCCCGCGACGACGGACGACGCCGCCGCCTCGCCCGCGGGCGAGGACGTATCCGTGCCGGGCGACGCAAACGACGAAGAAAATACCGATAAGGAAACGACGGAGATAACCCCTCCCGACGCACCCGTCATAATTACGACTGACCCCGCCCCTTCGTCCGTCGGCGGTCAGCAGACCGCGCCTTCATCCGGCGAAGAGCCCTCGGGCGACGACGCGCCCGAGTCGTCCGACGAGCAGACGCCCGCCTCTCAGACGCCCGCGGCGCAGACTCCCGCGCAGACCCCGGCTCAGACGCCCTCTCAAACCCCCGCGCAGACTCCCGCGGCGCAGATACCGCAGGGTCAGGCTACGGCCGCGTCTAAGCCCCTTACGGGCCACACCGAGGCGCCCGCCGTGTCTAAGACCGAGCCTCACGCCAACAACTACCAGGTACATTCCACGGGCACCGACGTAAACATCGGTTTTTTAGGCGACGGCATACTTATCGAAGCCGCGAATATGGTCGGCTCTTTCGGGCTTGAAGACAACATACTTCTTCCCATTTACGGCGCCAACCAGGGCTACAACAATATATGTTCTAATTACACGTACAGCGCGTACGACATTTACGGCTTCGACGGCGCGGTCATGACCAAACCGTCGAAAAGAATGGTCGGTCTGTTTGACCCCGACGAGCCGAAGGTCGACGCCTTCGTCTGCCTCGTAAGCCGCGACAGAGCGCTTCAGAACGAAACGAATGAAACGAAGATGCTCCTTTCCATACAGGATATGTACACGAGGCTTATAACACAGAATCCCAACGGAAAGTTCGTCCTTTTAGTCCCGCCCGCATATCTTGACGGCTGCACCTTCTTCTCCGAAAAAATGCAGCTGCCCAACGTTTACGGGAAAGAGCACGACAAAAGGATAAGAGCGTTCGCGGATAAGGTCCTTAAAGTCGCGCCGACGTCTCAGGTCATACAGCTCGGCGACGCTTTCGATTTCTATAACGCGAATTACGCGTCCTCGGGCATTAACCTCTTTATGCGCGATAAGCGCTCGCCCAACCTTGCCGGGGCTTACTTTATCGCCGGCGTTATCTACGAAAGCCTTTTCGGAAAATCGGTATACGGCATGGAGTTTAACCCCGCGCTTACCGATGAAGAGATAAAAGTCCTTCAAAGCGCGGCGCACGAGTTTTATTTCGGCTCGAAGCCGACCGCCGCGACCGGTCACAAAAAAGCCCCTTATCCGATAATCACGCTGGACGAAGACCCGCGCTTTAAAGGTCAGAAATACCCGAACGGCTTTAACGAGCTTTTAGCCACCGCTTTCGCGTATTACGACAGGCACTGGGTCATGAGCTACGACGTCCGCTCCATAGACCGCGCCGGGGGTTACGTTATGTACCGCCGCACGGTAGACGGCACCGGCGTGCCCGAATACGCCACCCCGCAAAGGACGCTTTACCTCGACTGCACGGCTTTCGTCTGGTCGCTTTTAAAAGCCACCTTCGATTACAGTCTGCCGAGGAACCGTTCAAAGCCGCTTACCTACGACACTTTTACGGGTCTTCTTGACCTCGTCGTGTGGGAAAAGCACATCACGTCGGACCTTAACATCCGCGACACCATAGACTCCTTCCTCGAAACGCTCGAGCCGGGCGACGTTATAGCCGTCTGCTGCCCGAACGGCGACCGCGGCCACGGCGTCATATATCTCGGCAACGGTTACGTCATGCAGTGCTCGAACACTTCGCGCATCAGCGGCAGTTCTGCCGACTACAACTGGAACGGCAAGGTCGACACCTTTGAATACTACGGCGGTATAAGGGTCGACAAAATAGACTTTATGACCGACCCCAACCGTATGTCGTTTGAGTTCGACCCCTCTTACGACATACAGATAAGGATAATCCGCCCGCCCTATTCAAAGCTTACTCTGACGGAAGACGCCGTTAACAGATACAAGAATATGCAGCACATAATCGCGCATAAGCTGACGAGCGCGCCCGACGGCGTTTCCGTCAACCCCGGCGACACGATAGACTATACTATCGTCGTGCAGAATCTTAATAACGAGCCGAGGACGGTCGCCGTGACCGACACGCTCCCCGCGGGACTCACGCTTACAGCGGGCTCCAACAACTTCACGCTCAGTCTCGCCGCGGGCGAGACAAAGTCGCAGACCTACACCGTAACGGTCAGCCCGAGCGCGAAGAAGGGCGAAATAATAGAGTATAACACTACCAAAGCGGGCGGCGTTACCCTCGCGAGCACCCCCGTTTACGTCGCGAACACCCTTACCGCCGCCGAGAAGCAGAAATTCGTTTCGGCTGTAGAAGCCGCGTCCGGCAGCACCACCTTCGATCTTATCAAGGCGGGCTACGACGCTTTGGGATACACCCTTCCCTTCACCTCCGCGGACGCGGCCAAAGATATACTGTTAGTCCCTCATACGACCGAGAAATACGCCAAGGCAGGCGCCTTTATGCCCAACGAAAACGGAAAAGCGACAAATATGGTAGTCCGCGGCCTGTACGGCGGCGAATTCCTTATGCCTTACAGCAAAGCCGAAATACTCGGCAACAAGGACAGAATAAAATACCTGCACACAAGAAACCTTGTTGCCGGCGATATAATATACGTTCTTGAGGAAAACAACGAAAAGCGGAGCAGCGCGTTTTACCTTTACCTCGGAAACGACACGCTCGTTTACGTATCGAACGGTAAAAAGGTATACGTAAAAGACACGTCCGGGTGCAAAGAGCTTATCGAGCGTATATGGGGCGAAGAGGCGTTCTTCGTCCTCCGTCCCTCGCTTGCGCGCTGACGCGCGCGCAGCTTTCCCTTACGACCGCAAACGACGCGCCACTTTTGCCATACAATAAAAACGGAGGTCAAACGATGAAAAAAATGCTCGCTCTTATTCTTGCCGCTTTAATGCTTCTTTCCCTTTTCGCGGCTTGCGGTGAAAAAACGCCCGAGCCGGCAGGCGACCCCTCGGCGTCCGCGCCCGCGGATGAGGAAACGACTTCTCCCTCAGGTGAAAACGACGAGGAGGATACAGATAAGGAAACGACGGAAATAACCGCTCCCGACGCGCCCGTCATAATTACGACCGACCCTGCCCCCGCGTCCGACGGCGGTCAGCAGACGTCGCAGCCCTCCGGGCAGCAGACGGAGCCGCAGCAGCCCGCAAGTCAGACGCCCGCAACTCAGACGCCGCAGAGCGAAACGCCCTCTTCCGCATCTCAGCCCCAACAGGGTACGAGTACGCCCGCGTCGTCGACTTTAAAGGGGCTTGTCCCCGCTTCGGGCAAGCTTGAAAACCCGAAGGACTGGAAGGAAGAGCATACGGTGCTCTTCTTCGGCGACGGCTTTATTACGGCGAATCAGATGGGAGATATGTTCAAAAAATTTGCCGAGGCTGACGGGATAAAAATAAACGACCCGTCAAACTTCACCGTCAATACGATAGCCACCGACACCACCTACAACGTATATAACCTTTTCAAATTTGACGGAGATCAAGCCGATTCCAAGTTATTGGCGCCGAGTAACAACTGGATAGTGAACTCCTTAAAAGAGATCGAAAGATACAATTACGATATCTTCATCTGCGAGGTCAGCCGCGACCGCAGCCTTGCCACGGCTTCCGGCAGGGGCAGAAATCTTACGGCGATGGAGTATTATACCAAAGAACTGAATAAGATCCACCCCGGCTTTAAGACGGTACATTTAGCGCCCGCGGGCTTTCTGCCGGACAACGACGGAGCGCTCGTCAAAAGGATCGGCATGACTTATACCGATTTCGAATCTCATAACGCGGAGATACGCAAATACACGAAAGAGGTTGAGAGCCGCACGGCAGGCGCTCAGT
Organism: Clostridia bacterium; assembly: GCA_017444965.1. Taxonomy (GTDB): domain Bacteria; phylum Bacillota; class Clostridia; order Oscillospirales; family Butyricicoccaceae; genus RGIG3513. The sequence goes on from JAFSVO010000103.1 coordinate 14,043, forward strand.
CCACCGTCCTTATCTGCGACGCTTTCGAGTACTTTATGAAGAATTACGCGTCCGCCGACATCGATCTTTACGACCAATCCAGGATATATCCCAGCATGGCGGGCTCTTACTACATCGCCTGCGTGCTTTATTCCTCTGTTTTCGGCAACGCGACGAGCGGCATGGACTTTTACGGATACATAACCGACCACGACGCCTGCAAGACACTGCAGGAGGCGGCGGATAAATACGTCACGTCTACGGGCAAAGCTCTTAAGCCCCACACGAAAAATTACTCGTCGCGCTCCTTCATACGCCCCTTAACGCTCGAGCAGGCGGACCCCCGCAACCAGCCGCAAAAGCCCGAGTTCGCGCACGAGGTCTACCCCGAATACTATGACGAACTTTTATGCTCGGCTTTCGCGTACTATCAGCGTATGAATCTTGTTCAGTACGACAACAACGGCATGAACAGTTCAAACCAAAACGCACACCGCGAGCACCGCAG
>JAFSVO010000104.1 GCA_017444965.1 Clostridia bacterium
GGGCTGTATACGCTTCCTTATTTCCGGATCATATCCGTCCTTTTTGAGCAGTTCCTCAAAGAAGCCCGTAAAGTCGTGCGGCAGGCTCGTGTCGGTGCGCGTGAACACGCCGGCGCCTACTATAAGTATCGTGGGGCTGCGCCCTACGTCGCCCGTCGTGATATTGGGCTCCTTGATAGCGGGCGGGGTCGACCTGTCGACGATAAGCTTCCACCGCGCGACAAGCGTGAGCCCGCCGAAGGGCACCGTGCCCTTTTCAAAGTTAAACTCCTTAGAGTAATCGTAGCCCTCGTACCAGCCCTTGAAGATATATCCCTCTTTTACGGGGTCCTCCGGCCTTTCGACCGTATCTCCCTCTTTGGCGTCTGTGGACGTTATCGGAGAGCCGTTGAGCGGGTCGATATTGACTTTAAAGGTGTCGGGCACCTTGCCCTCTTTGCCGAGAACGAACTTGGAGGCGAGCTTCTGCATGGCTATCGCGTCGTCCTTTTCGAGCTTGCCCTTTACAGACGACGTTTCGTACCCGAAGTAGCCGAGGCCCGTCGGGCTCTTGTTTAAAGCCGCGGCGCATACGGCCGCCGCCGCGAGGTAGGAGCCCTTGGCGCTCGCTCTGTTGCCGACGTTCGCCATCGTCTTTACGTCGTTTGCTTCGCGGTAAAGGTCGGTCTTTATCTTCGCCGTGTCGGAACTGTAGGCGAGGAACAGATCCGCCAAAGATACCGTAACGACGTTCTTCGTTATCTTCTGTACCGCTTCTTTCGCCGCGGAAAGCTCGTCGTTTATCGCCGCGGTATGCGACGCGTAATCGGTTATCGGCTTATCCATTGAGGCAAAATCGCCGAAGTTCGCCATATGCGGATAGGGACCTACCAGAATTACTTTTACGTTCGGGTTTTTCTCATACGCTATTTTAGCGAGCTTGGCGGCGGTGGTGATATTATACCTGCGCGTGCTCTCGGAAATTATCGAGTGGTCGCGCCCCGTCTGAAGGATAAGGTAATCGAACCTTGTCGAATTGAAGTATCTGTAAGCCCTTTTGCCCGAGCTTAAGCTCGAGAAGGTCTCGTCGTTTATGTCCCCTCTCGCGCTCGAGGCGAACAGCTCGTAAAGGTTGAAGGTGGTGGAGGTGTCGGTATGCGAGAAGGTCGCCGAAATAAGGTTCATCGGCTTGTTTTCGGCAGCCGTCATAAGGTTTTTGAGCGTCTGGTACATATTGAAGCTGCCGAGCGAATAGCCGCCGAACATAAACACGTTCATCGCGCCCTCGACCGTTTCGTCGTCAAAATGCACCTTGACCTTCGTGCCGTCGGTAAGGGTCGGAGGAGGCGCCGTAGAGGTCTTTCCGGTATCGGGGTCTACCCACGTCGCGTCGTCGACCTCGCGCACCTTGTCGGTCTTGATACCGAGGGCAGCTTCCGCCGCGACCGCCTGAAGCTTCATACCGTAGGACGGGAGTATCTCGTACCCCTTTTCGCACGTGAAGGCGTCAAGCCCGACGGGGCTTTCTTTGAACGTCTCGGCGAACACGCACGCCGCTGAGAGATAGCTGCCGTAAACGTCTGCGAAGTCGGTCTTGAGCGAGCCGTAGGGGGACAGAACGCCGCGGCTTATGCAAAGCTCGAACGCGCGGTTTACGTCGGCTATTCTGAAGGGGAAGGATATGACCGAGGCGACCTTGTCGAGATACTTTTCTATCGCCGCCGCGTGATCGGCGCGCCCCGTTATCTTCGCGGGAATGAAGTACTGCTTGTACATGTTCCCCTCGAGGTCCTGTCTTCCGTAGTTGCTGAAGAAGAGCACCTGCACGTCGGGGTTGTGCTTTGACGCCGCGTCGTATATGGCGTGGATCATCTTTATTTCTTTCTGCGCGGTCGATTCGCTTAAGAGCGCGTTGTCGCGCCCGAGCATAAGGACGAGCGTGTCGTACTTATTCTCTTTGCAGAGCTTCTCGACTTCAGACGCGTTTTCACCGACGAGCCCCGTCTCCCAGATATTATAGTTATTGCCCTTGGCGAGCGTGTCGACCTTGACAGTGCGCCCGCTCTTGGCGGCTATCGCTTTAAAGAATGAGCCGGTATCGTAGCCCGAGCCGGATACGGGGCCGCTTCCCACGAAGAGAACGCTCTTTATATCGGTGTGCCATGCGCCGTAGCTTCTGCCCGAGCCCGCGGGCTTCGCCCAGCCGGCGTAAAGAGTTATATCGGAGGGCGGCATGGTCGCCTGCATAAAGCTGAATCTGCCCGAAAGCTCGGGGTCAAAGAACCAGCCCGCGAAGATAAGCCCCTCTCTTACGGGGTCCTTGGGGGCGGGTATCTTCGCGCCCGTTTTCGCCTTTAAGGGCGCGACGGGCGTGCCGCCGTTCGTGAAGAAGGTGACGGTATGCTCGGGGTCATTGCCCTTGTAATCTTTTCCGAACGCCGTCTTATACGCCTGCTTCTGAAGCTTTAAAAGCATGGCGCCGTCGATTATCTTGCCGTTGTAACCTAAACCGGTAGATCCGTAGACCGGCATACCGACCGGGCTTTTCTTGAAGACGGAGGCGTACACCGTCGCCGCCATAAGATACGAGCCCTGCGCGTTCGCGCGGTTTATGCCGTTATATCTGCCCTCTCTGCCGTCGGCTTTCTGATAGAGGTCCTTTACTATAGCGTCGTCGTCGCCGTAGTTCATAAAGGCGTCGGTAACGTATACGACCTGCACGTTTTTGGCGAAATTGCCCTTAAGTATCGCGGCTTTGGCGTCTTCCGCCTGCTTGTTTATAAGCGCCGCGTGGTCGCGCATATTCTCGGCAAGACCTACCTTTACGTCGGTAAAGGACTGCGTGTTGGGATAGGGCGTGACGAGGATTATCTTAACGTCGGGGTTCTTTTCTGAGGCTATCTTCGCTATCTTGCAGCATGAGATCACGTCCGCGTTATAGTGCTCTTCGCTCGACAGCGAATAATCCTTGCCCGTCTGCAGTATGACGTAATCGAGGCCCTTGTCCGCCGCGCTCTTGAGCGCGGGGCCCGCCCTTAAGGTCGAGAAGGTAAGGTCGTTTATATCGTTTCGTTCCTTAAAGAACTCGTAGAGGTTATAGGTCGTGGACGACGTATGCTCGAGCTTGACGAAGGAGGAGACGACGTCCGCCTTTTCGCCCTCTTTTATCATGTCGACGAGCGTCTGCGCCGCGTTGAAATTAGACATCGGTATAGAGCCGAAGAGGAAGAGCCGTATCTGCTTCTTATCACTGTCCTCATTTTCCGCCGGAAGCTTGGTCATGACCGTCGGCTCGGGATACTTGTATATCGGGTCGTTTTTATAGCTTAAGTCTTTTTCAATAAAGTCTTCGTAAATGTCGACGAACCGCGTGTAGTCGGACACGTCGGGAAGAGAGGTCGTTTTAGTACCGAAGGCGACCTGCGCCGCGAGCGCCTGAAGCTTGACGCCTACCTCGGGGTCTACCGTAAACTTATCCGTCTCAAAGCACCTTATGCCGACGGGCGACTTATTGAATATCACCGCGTACATAAGGCACGCCTGCAGATAGCTGCCCTGAACGCCCGCGAAGTCGTTGGTTTCGTCGACGTAGGGCTGTATGCCGTTCTTTTTGGCGAGTTGGAACGCGGCGTTGCTGTTGACGACGCTGTAGTCCATCGGCAGGTCGTCTTTAAGCCTGTTCCAGAATTCGTCGATAAGCTCGGAGAGCGCGTCGGGCGTCTCTACGCGCGGAACGTGCTTCCAGTATATGTCTTTATAGTAGCTGCTGTTTACGTCCTGCCTCGTGTAGGGAACGACGCAGACGACTTTAACGCAGGGATTATACTTTTTCACCTTGTCGTAGATGGTGGTGACGGCTAACCTTTCCTTATTATAGGTCTCGTCTCTTATAAGGCAGTTGTCGCGCCCGAGTTGAAGCACGACGTAGTCGTATTTTCTCGACTCGAACATATTGGTCACGTTTTTGTAATTCGTGCCGACGAGCCCCGTTTCCCAGATGCTGTAGTTAGAGCCGAGCACGAGCGAGTCGACGATAAGCGGCTCACCGTCGGCGCGCGCTATCCTTTGAAGGAAGGCCGCGGAGTCGTGCTCCTGCCTCGATACCGTCCTCGCGAGTATGCCGGAGCCGACGAAGAGGACGCTTAAGGGCCGCTCTTCAATAACGACTCTCGTAAGCCCCGTCTTTGCGGAAGCGCTCGCGCCCGTTATGCTTTTCGTGCCGGTGACTTCGCCGTAAACGTAGTATCTGCCGCCCTTTTTAAGCCCCGCGGGTATGGCGACGCCCGCTTCCGTCTGCCCCTCTAAAAGGGTGCCGCCGGACGTCTCCGCCTTGTTCGTCAGATACCATTTATAGGTGTAAACGTACCCTCTGTTCTGCTTGACGGTCACTTCAAACGAGCCGCCCACTTTTTCTGAGGCGTACGCCGTCGCGGGCTGGGTATCTATCTCGGGGGTGACCGCCTCGCCGAGCTCTATCCACGACGCCTTTAAGGTCATAGACTCGGTCACCGGCGTTCTGAACTTATAAAGCGAGCCCGAGGGCAGGCACCATCCTTCGAAAATGAAGCCTTCGCGCGAGGGGTCGGCGGGCTGTTTTAATATCTCGCCCGCGTTTACGGTAACCGCGTCGACGGGCGTGCCGCCGTCGCTGTCGAAGGTCACGGTGCAGACGGCCGCGTTTGTATCGGTGTCCGCGGTCTGCCCCGGCTCTTCTCCCCCGCCGGAGGGGGCGGCGTCCTTCTCGCAGGCGCAGAAGAGCGCGAGCGTAAAGCAGAGCAACAGCAGAAGCGAGATCTTTAACCACTTTTTCATACTCTTTTTCTCCTTATCCTTCAAGGCTTTAAGTATCGCGGGGCGGGCGCGGGGGAAGCGCGAGCGTCCCGGCGCGCCCGGAGCCGCCGTCAGTCGAGTGCCGTCTCAGCCGCCTTCTGCAGGTCGAGCGCAAGCTCCTCAGGCGTCTGTCCGAGATAAGTTAAGATATCCGTCGTCTCTACGTCTTCGGGATTGTCAAGGCTGCCGCCCACGTCGTCGGAGCCCAAACATTCAAGCCCGACGGGGGTCTTGCCGAACATGACCGCGTACAGGGTCGCCGCCGCGAGGTAGGCGCCCGGCGCGGAAGCGCAGTTCGCGAAGTTGACGCCGAGCACGTAAGAAAGACTGTCGTGGTTTTCAAGTCTCCAGCCGAAGGGTCTGAAGAGCACGTTCGCGAGCTTAGCCTCGTCGCCGTCCGCGTACGTCTCGAACGCGTCGCCGACGTACGCTACCTTGACGGGCTCTTTAAGGTACCCGTCGGCGTCGACCGCCGCGGCTATCGCCTGAACGCTCTTGTCTATCGCCTCTACGTGCGATTTGTGCGAGCGAACGCCGGTCATCGCCGCGAAGTCTTTTTCAAACCCCGTCGTGTGTCCGTAGGGCGCGTAGATAACGAACCGGACGTTGGGATTTATATCGGTCGCTATCTTCACAAGCTTTCTTATGCAGTTTCTTTCGTCCTGAACTCTGTTCGATATGGTCATCGAGTAGTCTCTGCCCGCCTGGATCACAACGTAATCCCACACCGTCCCGCCGGACATAGCGTTCGAGAGCGCCGCGTTCTTTATCGTGTAATCGGTAATTGCGGTCGAATTGAACAGCTCGTAAGGATTCCACGTGTTCATCGTGCTGGTATGCGCAAGCTTTATTGAGGTCATATTGACGGGCACGTCGAGCCCCGTTTCTATCATCTGCTTTAAGGTCTGGTCCGCAGAATATGAGCCGACCGGGTGGTTGCCCCAAATAAGAACGTTCAGCTCGCTCTTTTCAAAGCTGACGCTTATCGGCTGCGACCAGCTTTCGGCGGTGAAGGTCTTTCTATGCGCCGTTACCTTGCAGAAGTAGTAAAGGACCTTTCCGAGGTCATCCTCGCTCGCTTTTATAAACAGGGCGCTTTCGGTCGCGCCGTCTATCGCGGCGGCGTTGCTTTCCGTCGCGCTGTCACCGACGTACCACTGATACTCGTAAGTGTGTCCGGGCTGTTCGGCGACCGTCACGAAAAGCGTCTCGCCGAGCGTCGCGTATTTTACCGTCGCCGACTGTGACTGATCCTTGAAGACGGGCGCTATCGCTTCGTCCGCGAGCCTGTTGTACCAGAACTTAAATACCGTGTCGCCCGCGGGGGATATAACGTCGGTCGCGACTCTGCCGGCGTTTTCGGCGTCTTCATAATAGTCCTCTATCATCGAGGGCTGAACCGTCGTTTCCTTTCCGGCGTAGCCCGTAAGGGTATCCGTTCTTAAAAGCTCGTACCCCGTCTTGTCGCTGTTCTGTATATAATGCTCGACCTTATACTGAGCCTTCGCGGGCTCGGTACCGAGCGCGGTTTTCTGCGCCGCCGCCTGAAGGTCGAAGACAAGGCCCGCCGGCGTGTCGCCGAGTATTTCGGCAAGAGCGGATGCGCGCGCGTTCGTTAATACGTCCGAATTGTCCGCCGCGACGCCGGTCACGGTAAGCCCGACGGGAGATTCCGAAAGAGCCGTCGCGAACACGGTCGCCGCCGTAAGATAGGCGCCCGCCGCCGACGCGCGGTTGGCGAGGTTTTTGCCGTAGCAGGGCGTAGTCGTGCTGACTAACGCAGGCTCCTGATAAAGCAGCTCTTTTACCTTGTCGTTTCCGCCTGCGAAATCGGCGAAGGCCGAGCTTACGTAAGCTATTTTCACCCCGTTTTCAAGGTAGGCGTCCGCTTCTATCTCGCTCTTGTTATCCTCCGCCTCGGAGTTTATCCACGCGACGTGCGAGGCGAAATCCTTTACGCTGCCCGACGTGAAGTCGGCGGCGAAGTTTACGGTATGCGCGTACGGCGCGACGAGAATAAACTGAACGTCGGGGTTGCGGTCGGAGGCAAGTTTTGCGAGCTTGCGCAGCGCGTAGCTGTTCTTGAGCTTGGCGTCGGCGCTTGTCGCCGCCGAGTCGCGGTTTGTCTGTATAATTGCGTAGTCGAGGTCTACCGTCTCAAACGCCTTTTTGGTGTTGGCGTTTGAAAGGGTGTAGTTTGTAAGTGACGTCCTCGCGCTTGATTCGAACATTTCAAACACGTTATACGTGTTATACGTTGCCGTGTGCGCCGCGCTGACCTGGATAAGGTTTACCGTGACCCCGAGCTTTTCCTCGAGCATCGCCTTTAAGGTGTCGACCGCGTGATGGACGCCTGCCGGATACCCGCCGAAGGAGTAGATATTGAGAGTATCCTTCTTATAGGTCGCCGCGGCTACGGTCGACGTCGCCGTCTTGACGTCGCCCTTGCGCTTTGCCGTGACGGTCGCGAAATAGTATTCGGTGGTATCAAGGTTTCCCTCGTCCGCCTTTATCCTATAGACGGGGCCCGTCGCGCCCTCTATCGCCTCGGCGCCGTCCGCGCTTGCCTGCGTGTTCTTATACCACTGATAGGTATAGGTGTTGCCGGGCATTTCGTCTATTTCTACCCTTAAGCTCTTGCCGGGCGTCGCGTATTTGACGGTGACCGCGGGCGCGAGGTCCTTTTCAAATTCGGGAAGGGTCGCTTCATCCGGAAGCTTGTCGTAATAGAATCTGAACACGGTAGAGCCGTCGGCTTCTATCTCGGCAGAGCTTACCCTGTCGGGGTGCTTTTTATTTTCGGCGTAGTCTTCTATCTCTATGCCGGTATGAGTCCTCGCGACTCCGGCGAACGCCTGCTTTATTTCTTCCTTATACAGGTCGTAGCCCGTCTTGTCGGCGTTCTGCCTGTAATACTCTATTTTATACGACGCTCTTTCGGCGTCGGTGCCGAAGGTTATCTTCTGCGCCGTCGCCTGAAGCTCGAACTTAAGCTCTTTTACGCTCATGCCCGTCTCTTCTATAGCGAGCGCCGTTTCGGAATTCGACTCGCTGTCGAGGTTTGAGCTGTTCGAGGTCGTGCCCGGGCACTCGAGCCCGACGGGCGACGAGCCCGTAAGCGCGGCGTACATGACCGCCGCCGAGAGATAGGCGCCGACCGCGTTCGGGCGGTTTGCGAAGTTCTTGCCGCGGATAAGATCCTTCGCGACGTAGCCGTTGTCCGGTCTGAAAAGGGTCTTCGCGAGCTTATCCTGATCGCCGCCGGCGAAGCTTTCAAACGCGCTGCCGACGTACGCGACCTTTACTTTATTAGTAAGATACTCTTCGCTGTTGATATTCGACGCCGCGGCCTCCGCCTCGGCGTTTATAAGCGTTACGTGCCCCTTGTGGCTTCTTATCGCGGCGCGGGGGAAGTCTATCTCAAACCCGGTCGTGTGCCCCGAGGGCGCGACAATAGCGACCTTTACGTCGGGATTAAGCAGGGAGGCGAGCTTTACTATCTTCATGACCGAGTAGATGTTCTGCGTTTTGTTTGAAAAATAGTTTAAGGATACGTCCTTGCCCGTCTGAAGCAGAATGTAATCGAGCGGCGTCTCTTTAAGCACTTTTTCTACGGAAGAGCTCGCGAAGGTGTAGTTGTCAAGGTTTCCCCGGGCGTTTGCGGTAAAAAGCTCGTAGATGTTATAGGTGCTGGTCGTCGAGGCATGCCCCGTATAGCTGCCCATTACCTTCATCGTGACGCCGCAGCTCTCTTTGAACATTTCGGTAAGCGTCGTGACGGCGCTGTAAGAGCCGAGCGTATGCCCGCCGAAAACGAAGAGGTTTACGTAGCTGTCCTCTATCGACGCGTATTTTACCTTAGCCGCCTCGGAGACGGTCTTAAGACTTGCCGTGCCGCGCGCCGCGGTGACCTCGCAGTACCAGTACTCGGTCTCGCCGAGAAGGGCCTCCTCGGGCGCGACCTTGTATTTTGCCGTTTTCGCGCCGGGGACCGCCGTTCCGCCCTCGTTTGACGCCTTACTGTTTTTATACCACTGATATGAATAACTGTTGTTCTGCTTTTCGTCGACCTTGACCTCTATAAACTCGCCGCTCGACATATATCTTACGGTGATATCGGAGGGCTGTTCGTTTATCACGGGCTGGGTGGGGTTGCCCGACGATTCCGTCGGCCTCGATATGACCGCGCCGCTGCCGCCGCCCGTAACCGTCGCGCCGCTCTGCGCCGGGGTGTTTCCGACGGTCACGTTTTTTGAGCCGTCGCCCGCGGTGACCTCGGTCGCCGGAGTGGTTACGGCTATCGTGTCGCCGTTGGCGCTGACCCTTGTTACCTTGCCGCCGCCCGATATACTGACTTTATCGCCGTCGGCGCGCACCTCCTGTATCTCGCCGCCTATGGGCACGTTTACGTTCGTATTCTCGGTGCCCTTGTTTACCGTAGCCGATCTTACCTGGCCGTTTACGGTCAAGGTAGCGCCGCTGCCGTTGACGCCGGCGTTATACACCTTGCCGCCCGTCTCTACGGTAAACGCGCCGCCCGATATCATCGCGCTCTCGACCGCGCCCGCGACCGATACTGTCGCGCTTTTGTCCTTTACCACGACCGAATAGACCGAGCTGCCGGACGTTGTATTGAGATACGCGCCCTTAGCCGTTTTGGATATGACCGCGCTTTCGGCGGAGCCGTTTAAAGTTACCTGAGCGTTCGAGTTTATAAGAAGCGCGCCCGCCATGTCGCCGTCTATCCTGACGTTGCCTTTGCCCGCCTTTTCGGCGACGACTACGCTGCCTTCATAATCGTGCGTTTTTATATTAACCTTCGCGGAGGTCGTAACGACCGTTATGCCGTCGCCCGTAAGGTTATATTCGCCGCCCTCGGTTATATAGTCCTTTATAAGGCGGTCGATTATCGTCACTATCTCGCCGCGGGTCACGTTGGCTTTGGCGTTTATCCTGCCCTGCGAGTCGCCCTTTATGACGCCGCGCGCTATCATGGCGCCGACGTAGCCGCGAGCCCACGAGGCGACCTCATCTTTGCCCGAAAGGGAGGTCGCCTTAAGCGCGCCCTCATACTCGGAAACCGCCGCGGCTCTTCCCAGCATAACGAGGAACTCCTGCCGCGTTACGTTGTCGTTCGGGCGTATCTTCCCCGCGCCGTCGCCGTTCATCACTTCGTTTACGTTGAGGATATAAAGATACGGGACGTACCACGCGCCGCGGACGACGTCCTTAAAGGAGCCGTAAAAATCCGCCGTGGCGGTGACGTTATCCTGATACCCCAGCGCGAGCGCTATGATCTTCGCGACCTGCGCGCGGGTAGCGGGGCTTCCGCCCGAAAACTTACCCGAGCCGTCGCCCGAAATAACGCCGAGGCCCGCCCATCTTTTCGCCGCCGCCTCATAGTAAGTGCCGGCGACGTCGTAAAATTCCGCGCCCTGCGCCGCGGTATCTGCCGCGAACACGTTCGGCAGCGCCGAAAGCATCATTGCGAGAGCGAGGACTATTGAAACAACGCGTCTTTTCATACAATACTACCTCCGTTCGGGTAACGTAAGCTTTTTCCGCCGCGCCCGCGGCGTTTATTGCGCGCTATCTTAAATATCAGTTTTCCGCGAAAGCGCCGTACATTGTGCCGTAGCCGAAGCCGTTAATATAACGCTCCGCCGGGAAGCGCAGCTTTTCGTTGAAAAGCAGCTTGGTCGGAAGCTCGAAGAGCGGTACGTACATACACTCGTCTAAAAGTACCTTTTCCATCTGCTGGCAAAGATGAACGAATTTTTCGTTATCGTAGCGCGAAACGCTCGCCTCGTTGTAATATTCGTCGAACTGCGCGAGGTTGTCCTTGTTCGCCCAGTAGAAGCGGGCGGGCTTATACGCGCCGCAGTAGGGCCACATAGTGTCGAGCGGGTCCTCCGCGACGTCGAGCGAGCCGATGTTTATGTCGTAAGCCGTAGGCTCGTTCGGGTTCCATCTGCGCAGGTTGTACGCTTCGTCGCCCGCGACGGCGCGCACCGTTATGGTCACGCCGTCAAACTTTTTGTTTATCTGCTCGCTCAATATCTCAGCCGCGGCTTTAGAGCGCAAATCGTCCGATTTATAATATATCTCGGTTATTACGTTGGTCTGCCCTGTCGCCTCAAAGGCGCGATCGAGGAGCTTTTTCGAAAGAGAGGGATTGCACATGGAATAGGGGTCTTCAAGGTAATCGGCGCCGGGCATATCGACGAACGCTATTCCGTGGTTGGCGTCGCCCATTACCTGCCTTCTGAATATGCGGCCGTAGGGGTTGCCGCGAAGCCCGTCGGCAAGGTCGACGCGGTCTATGCCGCAGGACAGCGCCTTGCGGAAATCGTTATTGCCTAAAATGCCGTTGTAATTCGGGTTGCCCGTATTGATAAAGAAGAACATCGTAGATTCAACGCCGCTGTCGTACGCCCTCGGGTCGCCGTCGTACTCTTTCCACAAAGTGAAGCTTGCCGAGCCGACGCTCGCCTGGTCGAGCTCGCCGTTTTTGAACATTTTGACCGCCGTCGAGGTGCTTTTAACGACCGATATCTCTATCCCGTCGTAGTGGATAAGGTCGGCTAAAACGTAATCGGGGTTCTTTTTGAAAATAAACTTGTCTTCTCCCCACGAGGTCAGTATAAAGGGGCCGGAGCTTACGAAGTTGTCAAGGTCGCCGCCGTAGGAAGAGCTCATGCCGTCGAAGCCGAGGCCCTTTTTAAAAACGCCCTCGTGTATCATCGGCCATTTTGAGAAAAAGTACGTAAGGTCGTCTTTCGCCGCGCGCTGAGTCAGCGTTATCTCGACCGTATAGTCGTCTTTCTTTTTAATGCCGACGTCTTCCCAGTAGACGTCTTCGCCCAAAGTCATCTGCTGATGGTATTCGGGGGCGTTCTTTATCTTTACGACCGGGCTTTTGTAAAAGCTGTTCGCCGTCATGAAAAGAAGATAGGGGTCGAGTATCGTCTTCATCGTAAAGACTACAGTGTCGGCGGACATTAAGTCGCCGTTCGCCCATTTGCAGTCCTTTCTTATGGGTATGTCCCAGACAAGGCCTTCCCCGTCGGCCTGCACCGGGTCGCCCGCCGCGAGCGCGGGGATGCAGGAAAAGCTGACTTTATCTTCATTAACGTAGGGCGTGTAAAGCGCCGTCGTGCAGAGAGAATATATCTCTTTATTCGCCGCGGCGTTCGACATAAGGTAGTTTAACGTCGTGGGAGTCGACGTGACGTAATACCTGAAAACGCCGCCGTAGGGGCGCCCGTCCCCGCCCGCGGGCGCGGACGGCGCCGTCTCCGCCGCGGACGGCGGGTTTGGCGAGCCCGTCTGCGCGGGCTTTTCACCGCAGGCGACGAACGCCGAGACCAAAAGCAGCAAAGCTATCAGAAGAGAAACGCTTTTTTTCATACAACCACCCCCGAATATACTTAACCTATTATATTATAATTGTAGCAAAGATACCGCTTAAAATCAATTGAAAATTTGCAGTAAAAAGGCGTATCGGGCCTATCTTTAAGGCGATAAAGAAACGTTTTTCGCCTTTCGCCCGATTTACGGAAAATAATTCTTTTCGCGCCCCGAAAGGCGCGCCCGCGCCGTATTATTTCGGGAAAAAACGCGAAAAAAAAGCGCATACCGGTATGCGCTAATGAATAATGAATACTTAAGACTTAAGAAATAATAAGTTCGGTGCGCGGCTTTGCCGCGCCTTATTGATAGATGCGGCTTCGCCGCATACCTTCTTAAGTTAATGAATAATGAATACTTAAGACTTAAAAAATAATAATTTCGGTGCGCGCAAGCGCGCCTATTTATTAGATGCGCCTACGGCGCATACCTTCATTATTCATTTTTAAGTCTTCAGTCTTAAGTCTTAAGTAATTTCGGTGCGCGCAAGCGCGCCTTATTGATAGATGCGGCTTCGCCGCATACCTTAATTATTCTTTCTTAAGTCTTCAGTCTTAAGTCTTAAGTAATTTCGGTGCACGCAAGCGCGCCTATTTATTAGATGCGGCTTCGCCGCATACCTTAATTATTCATTCTTAAGTTTTCAGTCTTAAGTCTTAAGTAATAAAATCCGCGGTCCGGAAATTTCCGGACCGCGCTTTTTGATTTTGTTTTAATCCGCGAACATGCTTTCCGCGACGCCTTTCAGTATCTTGGCGTTATCGGCGTTCGCGCCGGCGAGGTAGGTTATCTCGTCGGGCATCGCGCCGAACATGGCGTTATAGAGCATGCACGCCGCAAGGTAAGAGCCGTCTTCCGACAGATAGTCGGACACCGAGTTGGCGTAGGGGCTTATGCCGCAGTCGAGCGCGGCATCCGCCGCCGCGGACAGGTCGCACAAGACGTAGCCCTTTTCGGCGAGCTTCGCTGTATAGGCGCTTATGCGCTTCGCGTAGTCGCTGACCGACGCAACGCCGTTCTTTCTGACCTGGTCCTTATAGAGCTGGCCGTCGGCGTTCTGCCTCGCTACCGGTGAGACGAGGACTATCTTGACGTCCTTATTGTTCTCTTTTCCGAGCGCGGCGAGCTTTTCTATTGCGGCAAGCTCAGCATCCTTTGCTTTTTCGTCGTAAAGCACGGCGTCGCGCCCGACCTCGAGGACTATGTAGTCGTAGGTTTCGCCGCCGTAGCTGAACTCTACGTTGACCGCGGTGCTGTCGGCAAACTCGGCGAGGCTGTCGGAGCCCGTAAGGCTCTTGAACTCGTAGCCCTTCCTGAGCTGGCCGAGGAAGGAGCCGACCGTTTCGGGCACGCTGTTGTCGTTTATCATACGGCTGCCTATATACAGCACGTTAGCCGTCTTTCTGTCGACGTAGGTGTCGGATATCTCTATCTCGGGCACGTCGGTCTGCTTTAAGACTATATGGGCTACCGCGCGCTGTATGGCGACGCCCTTCGTCGGCTCGACCGACTTTTTATCGGCGGTAAACCTCAGAAGTCCGACAGGCGACTTGCCCGTGATGCCGGCGTAGATGCCGCAGGCGAGCGCGTAGTCGCCGTATCTGCCCGCCTGGTCGCCCCAGGTGGTGTTGTACCAGGGATTTATGCCCTCAGTCTTGAGCAGGTACTCAAACGTGCTGTTCATGTCGACGACCGCCGGCTTATACTTGAGCGCCGGGAGTATCGTCTTGTTCATGCGGTCGTTTATCGCGTAAGAGTGCTCTTCGCGGTTGGTAACGTCTATCTGCGCGAAGTTCCTGTAATAAGAGGTGGAAAGATCCTGGCGCGCGTGAGGCACGACGTACACGAACTTGGTATTGGGATTGTAGGAGAGCGCAAGCTCTGTTATGCCGTTGACCGCCTTCGCTTCCGAGCTTGCCGTGCTGTCGGATATAAGCGCGTAGTCGCGCGTGCCCTGGAAGACGACGGCGTCTACCTTGCCGTCGGCAACGAGCGGCTCTATCTCGCTGTAATTTTCGCCGACAAGCCCGTTTTCAAAGAGGTTGTAGTTGACGGGGCGCAGGCGCGTCCTTATCGTCGGGTTATAGCCCGCTTTGTCGAACAGCTCGGCGAGGAAGCCGGTGCAGTCGTGCGGCGCCGTGGAGTCGGTACGGATGAATATGCCCGCGCCTATGATAAGAATCGTGGGACTGCGGCCTATGCCGCCCTCGGTTATATTGGTCTTTTCTATTTCGGGCGGTTTGGAGGTGTCGACTATAAGCTTCCACTTGGCGACGACCGTCATTCCGCCGAAGGGCACCGTATCATTTTCAAAGTCGACGAGCTTGGAGTATTCGTAATCGACGTACCAGCCCTTGAAGATATAACCCTCTCTTACGGGGTCCTCGGGCTTTTCGAGAAGGTCGCCCTCTTTGGCGTTCTTGATAACGATCGGCGTGCCGTTGACCGCGTCTATCGTCACGGTGAAGGTGTCGGGCACCTTGCCCTCGTTGCCTAAGACGAACTTGGACGCCAGCTTCTGCATGGCGATAGCGTCGTCCTTTTCGAGTTTGCCCTTGACGGAGGAGGTCTCGTACCCGAAGTAGCCGAGGCCCGTCGGGCTCTTGCCCGTAGCCGCCGCGTAGCACGCCGCCGCGCAGAGATACGCGCCCTTGGCGTTGGCGCGGTTGCCCGTGTTGGCGCGGGTGTTGACGTCATTCGCCTCGCGGTAGAGGTCGGCTCTTATCTTCGCGGGGTCGGAGCTGTAGGTATAGAAGAGGTCGCCCAAGGATACCGTGACAACGTTCTTCGTTATCTTAAGGACTTCTTCCTTCGCCTGCGCAAGCTCTTCGTTTATCGCCGCGACGTGCGCTTTGTTGTCCTTTATCGGGACGTCCATATTCGCGAAGTCGTTGAACTCAGCCATATGTCCGTAAGGTCCTACGAGGATTATCTTGACCTTCGGGTTCTGCTCGACCGCGAGTCTCGCGATCTTGACGGCGGAGTAAACGTTCTGTCTGCGGTTGCTCTGGTAAGCGAGCGAGAAGTCGCGCCCCGTCTGGATGAACACGTAATCGAACTTTGTCGAATGAAGCTTTCTGTAAGACTTCTGAGCGCCGGAGCCGGTGGCGAAGGTGTCGTCGTTTATATCCGACCTGCCGGACGAGGCGAACAGCTCGTAAATGTTATAGGTGGTCGAGCCCTCGCCGTGGCCGAGCGCGCAGGAAACGAGGTTCATCGGCTTCTTTTCGGCGGTGGTCATAAGATTCTTTAAGGTCGTCGTCATGTTGTAGCTGCCGAAGGTAAAGCCGCCGAACATATAGACGTTGAGCGCCCCTTCGACCGTTTCGTCGTCAAAGTGCATCTTGACCTTGGTGCCGTCGGCAAGCGTCGGAGGCGACGCGGGCGAGGTCTTTCCGGTGTCCGGATCGACCCACTTCATATCGTCGACCTCGCGGATGTTTTCCGTCTTTATGCCGAGTATGGCTTCCGCCGCTATCGCCTGAAGCTTCATGCCGTAGGACGGGAGCACGGCGTAGCCGTTGTCGGTCGTGAACGCGTCAAGACCTACGGGGTTCTCTTTAAACGCCTCGGCGAAGACGCAGGCGCCCGAGAGGAAGCTTCCGTAAACGTCCTGATAATCGTTTTTAAGCGAGCCGTAAGGAGATATGACGCCCCGGCTTATGCAGAGTTCAAAAGCGCGGTTGACGTCTACGACCCTGAACGGGAAGGAGATGTAGAACGCCACCTTGTCGATATACTTTTCTATCGCCGCCGCGTGTTCCTCGCGGTTGGTGATGTTTATCGGCAGGAAGTAATTCTTATAGTAGCTGCTTTCGGTGTCCTGTCTGCCGTAGTTGCTGAAGAAGAGCACCTGCACGTCGGGGTTGTGCTTCGACGCGACCTCGTAAATGGTCTGTATCATCTTAAGCTCTGCCTGGAAGGTGCTTTCGTTCTTTACGACGCTGTCGCGCCCGAGCATGAGGACGAGCGTGTCGACGTTATTGTCCTTGCAGAGCTTCTCGACCTTTTCGGCGCCCTCGCCGACAAGGCCGGTCTCCCAGATATTATAGTTCGCGCCCTGCGCGAGAGTGTTGACCTTGATATCGCGCCCGCTCTTGGCGGCTATCGCCTTGAAGAAGGAGCCGGTATCTTGACCCGTTCTCGACATAGGTCCGGACCCTACGAAGAGAACGCTCTTTATATCGTTATGCCATTCGCCGTAGCTTCTGCCCGAGCCCGCGGGCTTTGCCCAGCCGGCGTAAAGAGTTATGTCGCAGGGCGGCATGGTCGACTGCATAAAGCTGAATCTGCCCGTAAGGCCGGGATCGTAGAACCAGCCGGCGAACTCGAAGTCGCGGAAGGTCGGGTCGGCGGGGGCTTTTACCTTCGCGCCCGTCTTCGCCTTTATCGGGGCTATTTCGGGGCCGCCGTTCGTGAAGAAGGTTATCGTATGCTCGGGATCCGCGCCCTTGTATTCCTTGCCGAAGGCGTTCTTATAGGCGAGCTTCTGCAGCTCTAAGAGCTTTGCGCCGTCTATTATCTTGCCGTTATAGCCGATGCCCGTCGAGCCGTAAACGGGAAGGCCTATCGGGCTTGCCTTGAAGATAGAGGCGTAGACCGTCGCCGCCATAAGATAGGAGCCTTGCGCGCTCGCGCGGTTGGCGGTGTTGGCTCTGCCCGAAACGCCGTTCGACTTCTGATAAAGGTCGGCCTTTATCGCGGCTTCGTCGCCGTAACTCATAAATGCGTCGGAAACGTAGACTATCTGCACGTTCTTGGCGTATTTGCCCTTTAAGATGGCGTCTTTCACGTCTTCCGCCTCTTTGTTTATCGCGGCGGCGTGCTCGGCCATATTGGTGACGTCGAGCAGCTTTATGTCGGCGTACGTGCTGGTGTGCGGATAGGGCGCGACGAGGATTATCTTGACCTCGGGGTTATTCTCGGATACTATCTTCGCCGCCTTGCAGTAGGAAACGATGCTCGAGCGGTAATACTCGTCGGAGTTGTAGGAGATGTCTCTGCCCGTCTGGAGTATTACGTAATCAAGCCCCTTATCGGCCGCTTTCTTGAGGTTCGGGCCCGATTGCAGAGTGGAGAAGGTCATATTGTTTATATCGGTGCGCGACTTTGAGTCGAAGAACTCGAAGAGGTTGAAGGTGGTCGCGCCGCTCGTGTGAGCGAGGTCGATGACCGTCGAAGAGACGTTCACGTTCTGACCCGCTTTGATAAAGTCGATTATCGTCTGCGCCGTGTTGAAGGTACCCATCGGGAAGCCGCCGAAAATAGCGACCCTTATCTGCTCTTTTTCCGCTGTATCGGCGCTTGCGGGGAGTTTGGTCGTGACGGTCGGCGTGGGATACTTGTAGATCGGGTCGTTTTTATAGTCTAAGTTCACGTCGATAAAGTCTTCGTAAATATCGACGAACTTAGTGTATTCGGAAACGTCGGGAAGCTTTGACGTTTTTATGCCCAAAGCCTGCTGCGCCGCCAGCGCCTGCAGCTTTACGCCCGTCTGAGGCGTTACCGAAAGAGTTTCGGTATCGAAGCACTGTATGCCGACGGGCGATTTTCCGAATATCGCCGCGTACATAAGGCACGCCTGCAGGTAGCTTCCGTCTACGCCCGCGAAGTCGTTCTTTTCGTTTACCCACGGCTGGAAGCCCTGCTTTAAAGCCGCTTCAAACGCCTTGTTGCTGTCGACTACCGAATACTCGAAGGAGAACATATCCTTGATCTCGTTCCAGTATTTGTCTATCGCGGCGGATACCTCGGCTCTGTTCGTCGCCTTGGGATCGAGCTTGTTGTAGACCTCTTTATAATACTTGCTCGTGTCGTCCTGCCTCGCGTAAGGAACGAGGCATACCATCTTTACGTTGGGGTTGTATTCTCTCGCCTTGTCGTAAATGTTGTTCGCGGCGAGCTTTTCGTTGTTCATGACGCTCTGGCTGTTAAGGCAGTAGTCGCGCCCTAACTGTACCACGACGTAGTCGAAGACTCTCTGGTCGAACTTGTCGGTTATGTTTTTGTAGTTTGCGCCGACAAGGCCGGTTTCCCAGATATTATAGTTAGAGCCTAAGGCGACCGATTCGACTACGACCGCTTTGCCCGCCGCGCGCGCGAGGCGCTGAAGGAACGCCGCCGAGTCGTGCTGCTCGCCGCTCGTCGTCCTTATAACGACGCCCGAGCCGACGACCAAAACGCTTATCGGCCTGTCGCGAAGCTCTATTTTAGTAAGGCCCGTTAAAGCGCTCGCGTGCACGCCGGTCGCGCTCCTCGTGCCCGTTACCTCGCCGTAAACGTAGTAGCGGTTGCCCTTTTTAAGGCCCGCCGGTATGGCGACCGAGTTGCTGTCCTGCCCCTCTAAAAGGGTGCCGCCCGAGGTCTGCGGCTTGTTCGTCAAATACCACTTAAAGGTATACACGTAACCTCTGGTCTGTTTTACCGAAACCTTGAAGGTGCCGCCCATATCCTCCGAGGCGTAAGCCGTTTCGGGCTGTTCCTCTATTTCGGGAACGACCGCCTCGCCTATCTCTATCCACGCGGCCTTTAAGGTCATCGATTCTTTGACTATGCTTTTAAAGTTGAATACCGCGCCGTTGGGAAGCATCCAGCCGTCGAATATATACCCCTCTTTGACGGGGTCCGCCGGCTGCTCTATTTTCCCGCCGACGTCGCAGGTGACGGGCGGTATCTCGGTGCCGCCGTCTGTGTCGAAGGTAACGGTGCAAACCGTCTCGGCGGCGTCTTCGCCTGTCTGAGCCGTATCCTCGCCCTCGTCGGGCGTCTCTTCCTTGCCGCAGGCGTAAGCGAACGCGAGCGCAAGGCAAAGCAGCAGCAGAAGCGAGATCTTTAACCACTTTTTCATAAGCTTATTCTCCTTATCTTTTTTAAGGCTTTTCAGAAATAACGGTCTTGCCGGAAGAGGGCTTAACGCCCTCTCCGGCGCGGCCTTTCATCAGTTCAGTGCGGTTTCTGCTGCCGCGGTCTGCAGGGCGAGCGCAAGCTGTTCGGGGGTCTGCCCGAGGTATTCGAGGATCGCCGCGGTCTCGGGATTGTCGGTCGTATCGAGCGCCGAATGCACCGACTCGCCCTCATAGCCGAGGGAGGTGAGACCGACGGGGGTCTCGCCGAACATCGTGGCGAATATGGTCGCCGCCGCGAGATACGCGCCGGGCGCCGAGCAGCGGTTCGCGAGGTTGGTGCCGCGGACGTAGGAGTTGTTTTCGTTGCCCGCCTGCCTCCATTCGTAAGGACGGAAGAGGACGGTCGAAAGCTTTGTGGCGTCGCCGTTCGCGTACTTTTCAAACGCGTCGCCTATATAAGCTATCTTGACGGGGGTCTTGAGGTAACCGTCAGCGTCGACCTTCGCCGCGACGGCTTTCGCCCTCTTGTCTATCTCGGCGACGTGAGTCGCGTGGGAGGATACGCCCGGAAGCGACGCGAAGTCTTTTTCAAAGCCCGTGGTATGTCCGTAAGGCGCCGCTATAATAAACTGTACGTTGGGATTTAAGTCGGAGGCGAGCTTGGCGACCTTCCTCATGCAGTTGTCTTCGTTCGTCGCGCTCGTAGCGGATGTGAGCGAGAAGTCTCTGCAGCCCATGAATATTACGTAATCCCACGGCGTCGAGCCGGTAAGCGCGCTTGATATCGTCGAGTTCTTTATCGTGTAATCCGTAAGAGAAGTCGAATTGAAGAGCTCCCATACGTTCCAGGTCGTGTAGGTGGTCGTGTGCTCAAGACCGCTGTAGGTCAGGTTCACGTCGGTCTCAAGGTACTCTCCTATAAGCTGCCTTAAGGTCGGCGCGACGTTGTAGGAGGAAAGCGGGAAGCCGCACCAGAGGAATACGTTGAGCGGGCTCTTTTCAAAGCTTACGCTTATTGCCTGCGTCCACGTATCCGCCGTAAAGGTCTTTCTGTGCGCCGTGACCTTGCAGAAGTAGGTCTTTACGCTGCCGATATTGTCGTTCGTCGCCTTAAGGTCGACGGAAGATCCTGTCGCGCCTTCTATCGCTTCGGCGTTCGCGGCGTTTTCATCGTCGCCCGCGTACCACTGATAGGTGTAGGTGTGTCCCGGCTGCTCCTCTACCTCTACGGCGAGCGTTTCGCCGAGGGTCGCGTATTTGACCGTGACGCTTGACGGGGGCACCTTCTTGAACGCGGGGGCTGCCGCCTCGTCCGCGAGCCTATTGTAGTAAAGCTTGAAGGTCGTCTGTCCGTCCGCCGTGACGACCGCGGAAGCTACGCGGCCGGCGTTCGCGGTATCCTCGAAGTAATCCTCGAACATAGAGGCCTTCGCGGTCACCTCTTTGCCTATATAGCCCTCGAGCGTGTCGGTCCTCGCGAGGTCGTAGCCCGTCTTGTCCTCTTTCTGCAGGTAATGCTCGACCTTGAAGGCGGCTTTTTCGGGCTCGGTGCCGAGGACGGTCTTTTCGGCCGTCTTCTGAAGCTCGAACACAAGTCCGTTCACCGTCTCGCCCAGAAGATCAGCAAGCTCGGCTGCGCGCGAGTTGGCGGACAGATCCGCGTCGTTATTGGAAGAGCCCTTCGTTTCAAGCCCCACGGGCGACTCTTCGCAAACCGTCGCGAATATAGTCGCCGCCGCAAGATACGCGCCCGCCGCGGAGGCGCGGTTCGCGAGGTTTCTGCCGTAGGTGGGGGTCGTCGTGCTGATTATCTCGGGCGCCTGATAAAGCAGGGCCCTTGCGCCGGCGTCGCCGTCGGCGAAGCTCGCGAGAGCGTTGCTGACGTATGCTATCCTGACGTCGTTTTCAAGGTATCCGTCCGCTTCTATCTCGGCCTTGTTGCCCTCCGCCTCGGCGTTGATCCACGAAACGTGCGAATTGTAATCCATGACCTGCGTCGCGTTCGGGAAGTCGGAAGCGTAACCCGTGGTATGCGCATAAGGCGCGACCAGTACGAACTGGGCGTCGGGGTTCCTCGCCGCGGCGAGCTTTGCGAGTTTGCGCAGCGAGTAGCTGTTCTGTACTTTATTCGTGCCGCTCTGCGAGGTCTCGCGGCTCGTCTGTATGATAACGTAATCGAGGTCGGTATTATTGAACGCGTCGTTCGTTTTGGTATTGCTTATGCTGAAGTCTGTGAGCGACGCCCTCGCGGTGCTCGAGAAGGTCTCGAAGAGATTGTACGTGCCCCAGGTCTGGCTGTGTCCGGTAGTTACGGTCACGTCGTTTATCTCAAGCCCCGTCTTCTCGGCGAGCATTTCAACGAGGGTGTAGCTCGTGCTGTAGGTGCCCATCGTGTAGCCGCCGAAGATATAGACGTTGAGCGGCTCTTTGGCGTACGTTACGGAGGCGGCTGCCGAAGCCGTCTTCTTGGCGTCGTTCTTGCGGTGCGCCGTGACTTCGACGTAATAGTATTCGGTGGTATCGATATTCGCGTCGGTCGCGACGACCCTGTAAGTCTCGCTCACGGCGCCCTCTATCGCGACGCCTCCGGAATTTGATGCCGTCGTGTTTTTGAACCACTGATAGGTGTAAGTATTGCCGGGCGCTTCCTCGACCGCGACTCTTAAGGTCTTGCCGGGCGTCGCGTACTTGACGGTAACGTCCGAAATATCCTTCGTAAGGACAGGAGAAGTCGCCTCGTCTGAAAGTCTGTCGTAGTAGAACTTGAAGGTGGTCGAGCCGTTCGCCTCTATCTCGGCGCTGTCGACCCTTTCGGGATGCTCTTTATTTTCGAGGTAATCCTCTATCTCTATTGCTTTGCCCGTCTTTATGACGCCCGGGAACGCCTTGCCCGTTTCGGTCTTGTAAAGATCGTAGCCCGTCTTCGCGGCGTTCTGCGTATAATGCTCGGTCTTGTAGGTCGCTCTTTCGGGCTCGGTGCCGAGGACCGTCTTCTGAGCCGCCGCCTGCAGCTCGAGCTTGAGCTCAAGCGCGCCCATGCCGAGCGCCGCCAAAGCGCTCGCCGTCTCTTCGTTGGTATCGCTCGTGAGCATACCGTCGTGGAGGTCGGAACCCTCTGTCTCAAGTCCGAAGGGGCTTTCGCCCGTTATCTGCGCGTACAGCGCCGCCGCGGTCAGATAGGCGCCCGCCGCGTTGCCGCGGTTCGCGAAGTTGTATCCGCGCACCGTGTTGTTCTGCGTGATCCCGTTGTCGGGGCGGTAAAGCGCGCTGACCTTGGATAAGTCGCCGCCCGTGAAGGTATTGAAGGCGTCGGTCACGTAGCAGATCTGCGCGGTCTTCGTAAGATATCCGTCTCTGTTCAAAGCCGCGGCTTCGGCTTCCGCCTCGATATTGATGGCTAAGCAGTGGGTCGCGTAATCCTCGATCCCCTTCTGCTTCGTCGGGAAGTCAGTTGAGAAGCCTACGGTGTGCGCGTAAGGCGCGAGTATGATGAACTGCGCGTCGGGATTTACCTCGGCGCACGTTCTCGCCAGGTTGCGAAGCAGGTTATCTATGTTCGTTTTGGAGGTGGAGTTTGTGAAAACGTTTTCTTTGCCAGACTGGATGATTATGAAGTCGGTGCCCTCTTCAAACGCCTTCTTCGTATTCTGTCCGTCGCTGCCGGTCGCGAAGACGACGTCCGCGGGGACAGACTGCGTGCCGGAGTTGACTATCTCGTTTAAGTTGTACGTGCCCCAGCCCGCCGTATGCGACGGAGAGACCGACGTTATCCTGTAATCCTCACCCGTTTCGGCGAGCATCTGCCTGAGGATATCCGACGCATCGTAAGATCCTACGGTATAGCCGCCGAAGACGTAAACGTTTATGTAATTCGAGAAGGTGACCTCGGCGACGTTGGATATCGCCTCGGCGGAGGAATCGTTAAAGGTCGCCTTTATCGTGCAGAAGTAGCTCTTCTTGACGCCCTCATCCGTCCTCGGCGCGATATAGGTCTTTTCGGTCGCGCCCTCTATAAGGACCGCCTCGCCGTTATCCTCGTACCACTGGTACTCGTAGGTATGCCCCTTCTGCTCTTCGATCTCGACGGTAAGACGCGCGCCCTTGGAAAGCTTGCGCTCGTCGACGCTTCTGGGCTGAGTGATTATTTCGGGGGTAAGCACCTTATTCGTGTAATAGAGCTTGAACGCGGTAGAGCCGTCGGCGGCGATGACCTGCGTCGCGACTCTTTCGGGCTTGTTCACGTCTTCGATATAGCCCGCTATATCCTTGCCCGTGACCGTCTTTTCCATGCCTATGAAAGCGGTGCCCTTTTCGTCCTTAGAAGGATCGTGGACGAATTCGTCCGAATCGTCGATAAGGTAATACTGTACCGTGTATTCGGCTTTCTCGGCTTCCTGCTGTGAGAGCGTCTTCTGCGCCGCGGCGAGAAGCTCGAACTTAAGTCCGTTCGCCGTCTCGTTCGCCGCCGCGAGGACCGCCGCCGTTTCGTCGTTCGCCGTGCTGTCAAGATTCGCGTTATTCGTAGTCGTGCCCATCGTATTCATTCCCGCCGGAGAGTCGCCGAAAAGCGTCCCGTACATGACCGCGGCGGAAAGGTACGCGCCCGCGGCGGAAGCGCGGTTCGCCGTGTTGTATCCGCGTATGCCGCCTGTGGAGTAATAGCCGTTATCCGGTCTGAAAAGGACCTTAGCCATCTTGTCGTAGTCGCCCTTTGCGTAGTTTTCAAAGGCGTTGCCTACGTAAGCTATTTTGACCTTGTTGTTTAACACTCCCTCGTCGTTTATCTTCGACGCGGCAAGCTCGGCCTCAAGATTCGCGAGCGAGACCTGCGCGCGGTGAGTGCTTATGCCCGCGCGCGAGAAGTCGACGTCAAAGCCCATCGTGTGTCCGTACGGGGCGACTATGACGACCTGCGCGTCGGGGTTGAGCTTCGCCGCCATAAGGGCTATCTTGACCGTCGAGTAAACGTTCTGAGTTCTGTTCGACGCCCAGTTGAGGGAGAAATCTCTGCCCGTCTGGATGATAACGTAATCGAATGGGGTCTCCTTCAGCATCGTTTCAACGTTCGAGTTCGAGAAGGAGTAGTTGTTCATGCTCGACCTCGCGGTCGAAACGAAAAGCTCCCACACGTTGTAGGTGCTGCTCGTCGAGGTGTGCGAGGTGTAGGTGCCCTTCGGGACCATGCGCACGCCCGTTCTCTCTTTGAACATTTCGCAGACCGTGTCTATCGCGCTGTAAGAGCCTATCGTGAAGCCGCCGAAGACGAAAGCGTTCACGTAGCTTTCCGCCTTGGTCGCGTAGGTAACTTTTACTATATCGGAGTAAGTCGTAAGACTGCCGAGGCCGCGCGCCGCGGTAACGCCGCAGTACCAGTATTCCGTCTTGCCGATAAGCTCTTCGTCGGGCTTGACCTTGTACTGCGCGGTCCTCGCGTCTTTGACCGCCGCCGCGCCGTCGTAAGACTCTTCGGTGTTCTTATACCACTGGTAGCTGTAGCTGTTGTTCTCCTTTTCCTCGGCTTTGACCGTAAGGAACTCGCCGCTCGTCATGAACCTTACGTTGACGCCCGCGGGCTGCTCGGTTATGACCGGCTGAGTGGGGTTGCCCGAGGTCTCGACGGGCTTTGAGATGACGGCGCCGCCGCCGCCGCCCGTGACGACCGCGCCGCTCTGCGCCTCGGTCTTGCCGACCGTAACGCCGGTGGAGTAGGCGCCCGCGGTGACCTGCGTCGACGGGGTGTTGACGGCTATGTTGCTGCCGTTCGCGGCGACCTGCGCTACCGCGCCGCCGCCCGATACGGTTATATCGTCGCCGTCGGCTATAACGCTTCCGACCTCGCCGCCTATCGGTACGTTGACGCTCGTGTTGGAAGTGCCGTCGTTTACGGCGATAGTCTTGACTTCGCCGTTGACGGTGACGGCAGTGCCGCTGCCCTCAACGCCGACCGCCTCAATTTTGCCCTGCTTGTCGACCGTGACCGCGCCGCCTGCGACCGTCGCGCTTTCGACCTTGCCGGCTATGTTTGCAACGGCCTTCGGGTCGCGGCTGACGAATGAGGTAACGCGGCTTTTCTCGCCTAACTGCGCGTAAGCTCCGTTAGCCGTCGGGGCTATAACGAAGCTGTCGGCGGACCCGTTCATATATACCGACGCGTTCGAGTTTACCGAAACCGCGCCGGAGATCTCGCCGTCTATCGTAACGTTGGCTTTTTTCGCCGTTTCGGCGACTACCACGTTGCCTTTAAGCGAATTTGCCTTTATGCTTACCTTCTGCGAGGTCTTGACGACCGTTATGCCCTCGCCCGAAAGGGTGTATTCGCCGCCTTCGGTTATGTAGTCTTTAATAAGGCGGTCGATAATAGTCACTATCTCGCCGCGGGTTATATTGGCTTTCGCGTTTATGTTGCCCGAGGCGTCGCCTTTTATAACGCCGCGCTCTATCATGGCGCCGACGTATCCCTTCGCCCACGCGGCGACGTCTTCCTTGCCCGAAAGCTTAGACGCCTTTAAAGCGCTTTCGTTCTGCGCCATCGCCGAAGCTCGCCCGAGCATGACGAGGAATTCCTGCCTCGTGATGCTGTCGTTCGGGCGGATCTTGCCCGCGCCGTCGCCCTTCATTATATCCTTCGCATTAAGACTGAAAAGATAGGGGATATACCACGAGCCGCGCACGACGTCCTTAAACGCGCCGTAAAAATCCGCGGTCGCGGTGACGCTCTCGTCAAAGCCGAGCGCAAGCGTTATTATCTTCGCGACCTGCGCGCGGGTGGCGTTGTTGCGCCCGAGGAATTTCCCCGCGCCGTCGCCCGAAATAACGCCGAGGCTCGCCCATCTTTTTGCCGCCGCCTCGTAATACGTGCCGGCAACGTCGGAAAACTCGACGCCCGACGCGGCGGGAGCCGCTGTCACCGTCATTTCGCCCGCGGCAAATACGTTCGGCATGACCGAAAGTATCATCGCAAGCGCTATGGCAAGCGAAATAATGCGTTTCTTCATAAAACTTACCTCCGTACCGGGTCGCATCCCCCGCCCCGGCGCGCTTTTTTACCCGCGCGCCGCGAAAAGGGCATACTTTCCCATATATATTTGTATAATAACATAGTTAAAAAATTATTACAAGATGTTCACTATTATTTCTTTATTGTAAAGAGTAAAAATAGCCGCTCCCGTTTTGTGCATTTTGACATAAAAACACGCCGCGGGAAAACCCGCGGCGTGAAATCCGTTGTTATTATATTACTGCGCGAAGGCGCCGTACCTGGTGCCGAAGCCCCAGCCGTTCACGTAATGGTCGACGGGGAGAAGGAGCTTTTCGTTGAAGAGCTGCCTTGTCGGGACCTCGTAAAGCGGTACCTGGATGCACTCGTCGACGAGCAGTATCTTTTCCATCTGCTGGCAGAGGGAGATGAGCTTGTCGTTGTCGGTGAGCGACGCGAGCGCCTCGTTGTATAGCTCGTCGAAGCGGGCTAAATTATCGAGGTTGTTCCAGTAGAAGCGGTTGGGCTTATAGGAGCTGGCGTAGAACTTGACCGTTTCAAGCGGCTCTTCGCTGGGGAGCAGCGAGCCGATGTTGAAGTCGAAGGAGGTCGGGTTGTCGGGATCCCATCTTCTGAGGGTGTACGCCTGAGCCTGCGGGACGGCGCGGATGGTGATGTTGACGCCCTCTAAATTCTTGGTCATCTGTCTCTGCATGATCTCGGTCGCGCCGCGCGTATGCGTGCCGTCTTCCTTATAGTATATCTCGAAGGAAACGTTCTGCTGATTTGTTTCTTCAAACGCCTTGTCGAGGTACTGGTTCGCCACCTGCGGTTTGTAGATGGCGTACGGATCCTCTACGTAATCGGCGCCCGGCATATCGACGAAGGCAATGCCGCGGTTCGGGTCGCCCTTTATGGACCTTCTGTAAATACGGCTGTAGGGATAGCCGCCGAGGGTGGAGGCGAGGTCGACGCGGTCGATGCCGTAGAATATCGCCTTGCGGAAGTTGACGTTGCCGAGGAAGTTATTGAAATTCGGGTTGCCCGTGTTGATGTAAAGATACATCGTAGAGTCGTTCCAGTATTCGTAAACTCTCGGGTCGTCCTCATACTCTTCCCACTGGCTGTAGGTGATGGACGCTTCGTCAAGGTCGCCCTTTAAGAACATCTCAAGCGCGGTGTTCGCGTCGGGCACGACTCTTACCTCAACGCCGTCGAAGTGGATAAGGTCGGCGTAAACGTAATCGGGGTTCTTTTCAAAGACGTATTTCGAGTCGGTGACCCAGCCGGTCAGGATAAAGGGACCCGAGCTAACCCAGTTGTCAAGGTTGGTGCCGTAGATAGTTGAGGTGCGGTCGGCGCTCATTCCCTTTTCAAAGGTCGCCTCGTGGATCATGTTGCCGCTCGTGAAGAAGCGCATGACCTCCATCTCGTTGGTGGCGCGGGTAAGGGTTATCTCTATCGTGTAATCGTCTATCTTCTTTATTCCGACGTCTTCCCAGGGCACTTCAATGCCCAGCGCCGCCTGCTGCTGATACTCCGCGGCGTTCTTTATCCTGACGTAGGAGTTGTTCGTTATATAAGACACAAGGTTGAGCATATACGGATCGAGGATGATCTGATAGGTATACATGACCGTGTCGGCGTTCATAAGGTCGCCGTTCGCCCACTTGTAATCCTTGCGGATGGGTATGCGCCAGACGTAACCCTCTTCGTCGACCTTGGTAGGCACGTCGGAGGCGAGCATCGGATAGTAGGAATAGGTGGCCTTGTCCTCGTTGACGTAGGTCATATAAAGCTTCGTCGTGCAGAACGCGGCAAGCTCGGCGGGGTACGTGTCCGACGTGGTCAGAGTATTGAGCGTTGTGACCGAGGTAAGGAAGGACTGTTTGAATACGCCGCCGTATGGACGGTCGTCGCTGCCGGTCGCGATGACGGTCTCCGCGCCGTCCGCGGGCTTTTTGCCGCCGTCCGCCGTCGGCTTTTTATCGCCGCCGCCCTCGCTGCCGCACGCGGCAAACGCGGCGACTATCATTATAATAGCCAACACAAGCGCCAAGGTCTTTTTCATCTTATTTCCTCCTAAATGTTAAAAAATAATCGATTTTTCGCTTTGTCGTTTTTTAAATTATATCAAATAAAAATTTAAAAATCAAGTAACTTTTATTCAAAATAACCAAACGGGCAGGAGCCGAAAAAACCTTTTTCAGCCGCAAACTTCCCGTTAAGCTTGTTTATACGCGGTTTCGCGCTTAAAATATTACGAAAATATTAAGCAATTATTTTTTATTTCTGTCGTCGAAGGCGCGTCTCGCGGCGCTTATCATCTCGTCGACCATCTTCGCCCTGTCGGGGGCTTTGGCGACGCCGGACGACGAGCCGGTGGCCTCGGCGCCCGCGTAGATCATGTCGTAAACATCCTGCCCGTTCTTTATGCCGGCGCCCTGAAGCACCTGTATCTCGGGGTCAACGCTCTTGACCGCCTCGATAGACGCTTTGATATAGCCGAGGTCGCTCGTCTGGCCCGTGCCGATAAGCTCGGTCGGCTCGGCGACTATGACGTTGGGCGAAAGCAGGGCGACCGATTTGGCTTCGGCAATAGAGTCGGAGCAGACTATCGTCATAAGCCCGACCTCGTCGGCGCGCCTGATCGTTTCGCGAAGGGTCGAATAGGTTATCGGCCTTTCGGCGTGGTTGAGCATTACGCCCACGGCGCCCGCCGCCTTGACCGATTCGGGAAGAATGTCGGCAAGCCCGCGCCCGACGGGTATCGGGTCCATATGCGGGGCGAAAACGAAAATGCGCTTGGTGTTTTCGGCGACCCTTCTTATATCGGCGAAGGGGGTGGTGAAAATGATGTCGATATCGTATTTTTCCGCCGCGGCGTCGGCGGCCTTGGCAAGCTCTAACACGTCGTCGCCGAAAAGATAGGATTTGGGGCCTATTTCAAAAAAGGGCTCTCTTAATTTTTTACCTTTGAACATAGCAGTTCCTCCGTAATTTACACGTTTTATTAAATGATTTTTATATTTTGATTATAGTATTTATATGAGAATAAGTCAATAAACAATCTTGATTTTACGCGCGGGCGGGGTTATTATATATTTGACTTGAAAGGAGTGTTTAAAATGAAAAAGAAGTCCGCGCAATACGCCGAAAACGCGTTTACCATAGAAGCCGAGGCGCTGAGCACGGCCTGGAAAAACATGGACAAAAAAGCGTTCGCCAAGGCGGTCGACGTGCTTAAAGGCGCCGAAAGGATAGCCGCCTCGGGCTGCGGCCACACGGGTATCGCCTGCCGCCATTTCGCGCACCTTATGTGCTGCATAGAGCGCCCGGCGCGCTTTATCTCGCCCGCCGAGGCGGTGCACGGCGCGACCGGCTTTATACAGAAGGGCGACGCCGTGATACTCGCGTCCCGCGGGGGCAAGACCGCCGAGCTTATGCCCATTATGGATATATGCCGCAGAAAGGGCGCCGTAATAATCTCGATAACCGAGAACACCGAGTCGCCTCTCGCGAAGGGCTCGGACATAGTCCTGCCCATGAAGATAAACAGCGAGACCGACAAATACAACAGCCAGGGCACGACCAGTTTTATCGTGACGAACGCCATTTTCGACGCGCTTCAGGCGGCGCTTATCGAAGAGACGGGCTATAAAAACGAGCAGTTCGCCGTCATTCACCCGGGCGGCGCGGTCGGAGAAAGACTTAACAAGAAGAAATAAACGTAAAAAAGGGCTTTTCTAAAAACAAGACAGGGGTCTGACCCCTGTCTTGTTTTAATGAATAATGAAGACTTAAAACTTAAGAATGAATAATTGAGGTATGCGGCAAAGCCGCATTTATCATTAGACGCCCCTGCGGGGCGTACCATAAGGCGGCGCCTTGTATATCATGTTTCGCCTGCGGCGAAACATATCATACCGGTCTCGGTATATCATATCGGCGCAAGCCGTATATCATTAACTGTTTATAGTTTTTCACTCCGTAAGGCTGTCTTCATTCCCCGCGCCTTCGGCGCGATGGCGGAACGCTTAACTTCACTTTGCGGCAGCGCCGCGAAACTTCACGGTGAGCGAAAGCGAGCCGCTTCACTTGCCGCGGAGCGGCATACTTAACTTAAACGATCTCTTTTCCTCATCAAGAAAAGACGTCTGAAAAGCGCTTTCAACCCGTACCCGATCCACGCGAAGAGGACGATCATTGAAAGGTATTCGCCAAGGGTCAGGATAAGCGGCTTGTCGAAATCGAAAAAGACGAACTGCGTTTTCAGGAACATATACTCGTACAGGCGGTTTGTGATGAACGCAAAGACGCCGAATGCGGCTGTAAGCGTCAGTACGACGGCAAGCGGTATGAACGCCGACTTTTTCTTTTTCAGCCGGTAAAGCCATATATCCGCGTGCAGTCCGAGGTGCAGGCTCATAAGCGCAAAGCCCCAATATGACGAAAGAAGATGCACGGTACGCGCCGCAGCGGAAAGCCCGTCGGTCGGCAGAAATGTATAAAGATGCTTCGACATAACGATACCGCTTGCGGGCAAAAGTATCATCACCGCGAAAAGCAGGAAATTTACGGCGGTATTGAGTATCCGCACCGGAGTCTGCCTACCCTTGAACGTCGCCGCCGTCGATCTGCGGTTCAGAATGTGATGCGCGATAAACAGAACGAGCATCACGCTCCCGACGATCTCGTGCAGCGTTTCGCCGGCGAGCGAGTACGCCATAAGAGGCGGAAGCGCGGCGGTCATTGCTATATCAAGCGCGGTTTTAAGAGTTTTCTTTTTCATATCAGCGAACCGAAAGCCCCATCCGGTACGCCTCCTTGTACGCGGACGTGTCTTTTATTTCGCCTTTTTCGTAAACGCCGACGCCGTAGATCACTCCCATTTCCTTCGCGCCTTCCACGCAGTCGGCGTAGCCGCGGAAGCACTCTATCGTGCGCTCCTGCGACGCCTTTTCATCATCGGCGCAGGTCGCGATATAATAAAACTCTTTGTCTTTGACCTCAGTCCAGCGTGCGACCGTGCGGTCTATAAGGGTCTTGAGCTGCGCGTCTATGGAGTAGAAGTATACCGGGCTTGAAAGCACCAGAACGTCGGCGTCTATCATCTTCTGTAATATTTCCGCCATATCGTCCTTTTTGGCGCATTCGCCGCCCGACTTTTGGCAAAAGTAGCACGCGGCGCAGTAGCCTATCTTCTTTTCGGCTACGCGTATTTTTTCAACTTCGTTTCCGGCATCCTTCGCCCCGCGCATAAACTCGTCGCAGAGCATATCGGAATTGCCGTCTTTGCGCGGGCTTCCGGATAAAATAAGCACCTTTTTGCTCATAATATCTTCCTTTCTTTTTTAAACGGCGGCGCCGCCTATGGAATTATAATATCTTTCACCTTCGCTTCTTGCCGCCGCCTCACGGAGGCGGTCTATTTCTTCATAACGCTCGCCCAAAAGCGCGACGATATCTCCGTCTATGCCGCCCGAGCGGACGTTTTCGGAAAGCACGGCAAACGCTTCCTTACGGTTCATGCCTTTGCGGTAAGGGCGAACCTCGGTAATAGCCGAAAAGATATCGGCGACCGCCATTATCCGCGCGCCCGTGTCAAGTTCGGAGGCGCCCAATCGGAAGGGATAGCCCTTGCCGTTTAATTTTTCGTGGTGAAGCCCCGCCCACCACGAGATCTTTTCAAACCCCTCTACGTTCATCATAATAAGCCGCGTGTAGTAGGGGTGCTCTTTTACTACGTTGAACTCTTCCTCGGTAAGTCTGCCCGGCTTTTCGAGAATAGCGCGCGGGACTTTAAGCTTGCCGATATCGTGCATATGCCCAGCTACGGTCATCATCTTGCATTCGTCGGGAGAAAGCCCCGCGAACCGCGCAAGCGCGCCCGCCGC
Organism: Clostridia bacterium; assembly: GCA_017444965.1. Lineage (GTDB taxonomy): Bacteria > Bacillota > Clostridia > Oscillospirales > Butyricicoccaceae > RGIG3513. The sequence continues at coordinate 31,938 of JAFSVO010000104.1, forward strand.
CGCCGCGACCCCCGCCGAGTGCATTGCGGTAAAGGATGAGCGGAAGTCGATAACGCGCGACATAATGACCGTCATTTCAACGGCGCGGTCGAGCGACACGGGGGATATCTCGCCCACGAAAAAGTTGAGGAATTGCGGGTTATAGCGAAGGTCCATCCACACGTATTCGTTTTCGCTCGCGCGTAAAAAGGCGTCGGCGACTTCCTCTGAAAACTCCGTTCCGCGCGCTCTCAAAACCGCCTCGCGTATGTCCTTTACCTGATTTAACACGGGCGCGTCGCCCCGCACCATAGCCGAAACGGCGTCGGCGAGGTGCACGGTGTTCGCTATGCGCGCGCTTTGAAGACACTCTTCCTTTATCTTTTCGTCCAGCGTAAGGTAATAGCTCCAGCTTTTCTGGCAGTAGCGCACTATATTCGCCACGGCTTTCGCGTCGGGGAAACCCTCTACAAGGCGGGCGCTTATCTCGGAAACGTCGAAGTCTTCGCTTTCAAGCTCTTCTATGCTTTTCGGCTCGTCGGAGGTTATGAAACCTATGTCGTGAACGAGCGCCGCCATACGGGTAAGCGCAAGCTCGCGCTCGGAAAAGCCCGCCTCGCGCCCTATCATATACGCCATATACGCCGTCTGCTGATGGTGATTTTCAATATTCGGGTCTATTAAGTTAAGCGCCTCGGCAAGAGAGGCGTTTAAATCGCGCATGTTGGTAAAGCGTTCGTTCATAGCTGTTTTTCAGTACTCAAGCTTTGAAAGCCAGCTTTTTATGCTGTCGGCGCTTTTCGAAACGCTCTCGCCGCTTAAAGCCAGACCGTCAAGTACCGTCGCGCCCGGCTCAAAGCCCTTTATCGTCTTGTAGGTGCCGCCGTCGCGCGAGCCGGCGTGGGTGTTGAAGGGTATTATGGTCTTTCCCGTAAAGTCGTAGGCGTCAAAGAAAGTGTAAAGCTCCATAGGCAGCGTGTACCACCAGACAGGGTAGCCTATGAATATGACGTCGTAATCCACGGGATTTACTTCAAGCGTTATCTCGGGGCGCTTATCGCCGTCGGTGTTCTTTTTCGCCTCATCCGCCGTTTCACGGTAGCCGAGAGGATATTTTTTAACGGCGGTTATTTTTGAGAGTTCTCCTCCGACCGTTTCGCTTATTACCTTTGCAAAGTACTCGGTAGAAGCCGCGCCGTCAAACTGCGGGGTGGCGGAGGACACGGCGTCGGTATCGACCGCCGTCTGCGCGCTGAAATATAAAACGAGTATTTTTTTGTCTGATGCGGTATCCGCCGCGGGCGCGTCGTTCGCCGGCGCCGCGTCATTCGCGGGATTTTCATTCTTCGCGGGAGCTTCTTCCTTAGCGGGGGCTTCTTCCTTTGCGGGAGCTTCTTCTTTAGCAGGCGTTTCTTCTTTCACCGGAGCTTCTTCTTTCAAAGGAGCTTCTTCTTTTGCCGGCGTCTCGGGCGCCGGGGTGTTTTCCGAAGGTTTAGCTTCGTCCGCGGCATTATCGGGCGCGGGGGCGTCTGCGGGCGTCTTCTCGGGCGCAGGCGTATCATCCGCCTTGTCGGGCGTCGGCGTTTCATCCGCCGCGGGTATTTCCGCCGCGGCGTCGGCGGGAGCGGCGTCCGCGGCGCCCGTGTTATTTTCGGTGGGCGTCTCCGGCGCCTTATCGCCGCACGCGTAAAGTGCGAAAAGCATAATGACTGCGAGAATTAAAGATATTGTTTTTTTCATTTTATTTCACCTCATAAGTCGGCTGCCACGCGGCGTACGAGGCAAGCTCTTTTTCGCCGCCGTTGTAATAGCGGACGCCTTTGTCAAGTTTTGCGATTTTTGCCATTTCTTCATCCGTCAGGACAAAATCGAAAATATCGGCATTGTCCTTTATATGCGCGACGTTCTTGCTGCCCGGGATAACGGTGAATCCCATCTGCGTATGCCAGCGCAGAATGACCTGCGCGGGACTCTTGCCGTACTTGTCTGAAAGCGTTTTAAAGACCGGCTCGTTTATCAGCGACTTGTCTCCGTGACCGAGCGGATACCATGACATGAGCTTGATGCCGTACTTATCGAGCGTTCTGCGCAATTCTTCCTGCGTAAAATACGGGTGCGCTTCGACCTGAATGAACTGCGGCGCTGTTTCCCATTTTGTTTCAAGCTCCGCGATATATTTGCCCTCGAAGTTGGAAATGCCTATCGATTTCGCCTTGCCCTCGCGGTACGCTTTTTCAAGCTGACGGTATCCCGCGAGCCAGTTTCCTGCAGGCTGATGGATATAGAGCAGATCGACGTAAGATACGCCGAGACGCTCTAAAGTTTCATCGACCGCCTTTTCGTTTTCGTACTCGGAGGGCCACAGCTTGGTCGAGAGGAATACTTCCTCACGGGCAACGCCGCTTTCTTTTATCCCTCTGCCGACCGCGCGCTCGTTTACGTACGCCGCCGCCGTGTCGACGAGGCGATAACCCATTTTCAGCGCCTCTCTGACGCTGTTTTCCGCTTCTGCGGGAGAAAGCATAAACGTTCCGATCCCTACGACCGGGCATTTTAAACCGTTGTTAAGTTCTGCGTATTCCATATTGACCTCCGTTTTTTCAAAACTGTTCTGTCCACTTTTTCAGTTCTTCTGCCGAGGCGGAAGAGGAAAAGCGTTTGCCGTCGGGCACAGTCGCGCCGGGCGCGAGCGACTGCATATTCTTGGCACTGTCGCCGAGACCCGAGCCGCCCGAGGTGCAGAAAGGAACGACCGTTTTGCCCGTAAAGTCGGCGCTTTCCATAAAGGTATCTATTATCGACGGCTCACGGTACCACCACACCGGGAAGCCGACGAATATCACGTCATAACCCGAAACGTCCGGCTTTGCCGCCATAGTCGGACGGCAGTTTCTGTCTTTCATTTCAAGTGTTGAGCGGCTTTTTGCGTCCGTCCAGTCGAGGTCTGCGCGGGTGTAAGGCGTTTCGGGCGCTATCTCAAAAAGGTCGGCGCCCGCCGCATTTGCCATATTCTCCGCTAATCTTTTTGTAACGCCGCTTGCGCTGAAATATGCTACCAATACTTTTTTCATACTCTTTTCTCCTTTACATACTCGCTGTCAATATGCGTATAAGAGCGTCCTTACCGATCGGCGCGTACATCCACGGCTCGTTTGTGCTGTCGTTTTCAAGGATGTGATCCGCCATTTCGTCTATCGCCTCCGCTTTCACGCCGAGTTCGGAAAGGTGCATCGGGATACCGATAGATTCAAAGAACCTGTAAAACGCGTCGATGACCTTTTCCGCAATTTCCGTATCGGGCAGGTTTTTGTCAAATCCGAAAAGTCCGGTGCCGAGCGTTACAAATCTCTCGACCGTTCTTTCGGTAAGGATCTCTTTCATCCAGCGCGGCGTTATGATCGCAAGCCCCGCGCCGTGGGTTATGTCAAAATACGCGGAAAGGGCGTGCTCTATAGAGTGCATCGGCCAGCCGGAATAGCCCGCGCCGTTCGCGAGTATGCCGTTGCAGCCCCATGCGCAGACGTACATAAGCTCAGACCTTGCCGCGTAGTCATCCGGCTTTTCGAGGGCGATCTTAACGTTTTCCATAAGCGAACGGAGCGCTGATATCATAATTCCGTCGTTGAAGGTCGAATGCGGATCGGCGAAAAATTGCTCTAATACGTGATTTATCGCGTCCGCCGTGCCGCAGGCGGTCTGCCACTTGTTTACCGTGAAGGTATATTCGGGATCGAGGAATGATGCGGCGGGATACATCAGCGGATCGAGATAACCGCGCTTGTCGTTTATCGCCGTGTTTGAAATTACGCAGCCCATGTCGTATTCGCTGCCCGTCGCGGCGAGCGTGATAATGTCGACTATCGGGACAGCCGCTTTCGCCTTGACTTTGCCGGAGATAAGATCCCATCCCTCGCCGTCGTATTTGGCGCAGACCGAGATCGCCTTGGAACAGTCGAGCGTAGATCCGCCGCCGATCGCGAGTATCACGTCGATATGATTCTCTTTGCAAAGTCTCGCGCCAGTGACGACCGAGGGGTCATATTTGGGGTTCGGCTCTATTCCCGAAAGCTCGACGATATTGAAATCACGAAGAAGCTCTTTGACCCTGTCGTAAAGTCCAATCTTTTTGACAGAGCCGCCGCCGTAGGTGAGAAGAACGTTCTTTCCGTACCGTCCGATAACAGCGGGCAGATCTTTTACGCAGTCTTTTCCGAAATAGAGCGTCGTGGGTGTGTTGTAAGTGAAATTTCCTATCATTTTCATTTCCTCCGTTTATTTGAATAGTTTTATCAAAAACGCGTAAATAAGGTCGTAAGCGCCTGTTTCATCAAAACTCATACCGGCGTTCTTCATGGCTTCTTTCTGCTTTTTTGTCGCGTTTGAAAAGGGGTACACGCCGACCATAAAAGGAAAAAACATATAGAGCAGGCGTTTCGTCGCCGCCTTGTCCGTCCCCGGGAGGAACTTTTCAAAAAGCCGCTCAAACGTTTCGATAAGCGCGCGATAGGTGCGCTTGAACTCGGTAAGCTGTTCGACGCGGCTGTTACCCTCCATATCGTAAACGTTCATCGCCAGAAGCTTTAAAAGCCGCGGGCGTGCGGCGAGCGTGCGGGCTACCTCCGACGCGAGAGCCTCTTTTTCAAGATAGGCGTTTCGGTCGCAAACCTCTTGAAGGGAGCGCGTCCACAGTTCATACTCGCGGCGGAAGAGGGCGAGGAATATCTCCTCCTTCGTCCGGAAATA
>JAFSVO010000105.1 GCA_017444965.1 Clostridia bacterium
AATAACGCACTCGACGAGTCGGCGTTTTTGATCTCCGTCCCCATGAAGGACGGAAAGCCGCTCGCCTTTGACGATACGAGAAAGCTCCTCATAAAATACAATATGTCGGACGAACCGATGATCATTGCGGGCTACGCCGACGATGAGGTAAAAGAGGGCATCCGCCGCTACTGGAAGATACGCAGAGTCACCGAACAGCGCTCCTTCTTCAAGCGCGCCGACGAACGCGTCAAGGTGCCCTTAAAGGTAAGCTACACGCGGGCGGTAAAACTCCCCGGCGAAAAGGACAGGGGGGTAGAGAGCGGGATGACCCTCGACATATCCGCCGGCGGTATGGCGCTGTTTTTAAACGACGTGTTCGACGTTGGCGAGCTTATAAACGTGACGCTTCCCAGAGTCGGCACCTCGCCCGAGGGCAAGAGCATACCCGACGTGCCGGCAGTCGTCTGCTGGCTGCGCGACGCGCCGAGGGGCAGTCTTTACCGCAGGATAGCCGGCTTCCAGTACAGGCTTTCCGAGCCGGAAAAGCAAGAAATGTCAAACTACGTAAACAACGTTAAGAAGAAATACAAGATCTGAATAACCCGCAAAGGAAAGGGTACGAATGAAGAAGAAAGATCAACAGATACCCGAAGAAAACGACGCGCTCCGGGACCCTCTGCAGGGTCTTACCGAAGAGCCGCCGCAAAAGGTCGCCCCCGCGAAAGAGGGGGACGACAAGGGCAGGATAGTACGAATAAAACAGCTTGAAAAAGAGCTCGTGCGGACAAAGAGGGAGGATATAGACCCCGACACCGTCGTAAGTCTGTATATGCCCCACCGCAAGAGAAGGCGCTTAGGGCTTCTTCTTTTAAGGCTCGACAAGCTGACGCTGGGGCTTATTCTGGCCGCGGCTGTTATTCTGCTGCTTTTCGCGCTGGCATTCTCGCAGGAAAAAATGGGCAATTTCACAATAAACCTGAACCGACTTGAACTGTTCCGCAAGGGCATAGCGCTTGCCGACGACAGGGTATTCACCAAACCCACGGCGCGCCTTTCGGCGACCGCGCTTCATCAGGCGACGAATATTTCAAGCACGTTTTTGCCCGCCGACCTTGACGAGATAGACGGCGACCATAACGGCAAAGACTACGTCGCCTATACCTTCTACGTCAGAAATCAGGGGAAAGAGGACCTGGGCTACGTCGCGAGGCTGTCGCTTGTCAACGCCTCAAAGGGCGCCGAGTACGCCGCGCGCGTCGCCGTATGGCGAAACGGCGAAAAGGGGGTATACGCCGAGCCGGCGGCCGACGGCAAGCCCGAGCCCGGGTGTACGAACTTTGAGGCGCGCGACACCGTCGTCACCTTCAAGGTGCCCGAGTTCCTTGTCGGCTACGTCGACAAATACACCGTGGTAATATGGCTTGAGGGCGACGACCCCGAATGCGTCGACAGGATAGTCGGCGGAAGCATGAAATTCAATATGTCGATAGACGCCGACGGAGAAGACGACACCACCCTTATAAGGAAGTTCGTCACCGACGTCCGCGACGCCGTCACCGGCAACCGAGAGATAAGCGCCGCCGGCACCGACGCGCCTGACTACTATCTTAATAATGAGATAACCTGGGAGAACAGAAGAAACCAGTAGTTTAAAAAGAGCCGTGAAAGCGGCTCTTTTTAAAACGGTGTTTTCACTTCGTGAAAAACGATGTTGCCTTACGGCAAACGATGTTTCGCTGCGCGAAAACGATGTGTTCGCTTATGCGAACAATTAAGGTATGCGCTCCGCGCATGTATCAATAGGCGTCTTTCCCCCGTCATTGCGAGGAGCGAAGCGACGTGGCAATCCGTTATTCCCGCCCCGACGCTACGCGGCAATCCGTACCCTCAGAAAGGAGAACTTATTAAATGTTCGTTTACATATTGGCAAACGACACTAACGTATGTCTTTATACCGGCGTGACAAACGACCTTGAACGCCGACTGTACGAGCATAGAAGGGAAACGGACACAAAGAGTTTTACAGCAAGGTATCACATTCACAAGCTTGTATATTATGAGGACACGCCGGACGCTTACGCGGCGATCTCCCGTGAAAAACAGATAAAAAGCTGGAGCCGAAAGCGAAAAAACGCATTGATCGAGAGTATGAATCCGGAATGGAAGGATCTGTCAAAGAATTTGGATATTTAACCGCTCCCGCCCCTGTCATTGCGAATAGCTGCGCGACGTGGCAATCCGCATCTTTTCTCCGTAATAGACGCGGCGATCCGCGTCTTTTATTCGGAAGAGAACGGATTCCCACGACCGGTCTTCGGACCGGTCTCGGAATGACCGAGCTTTTCCGTTTAGCTCGCGCGGAGCGCGCCTATCAATAAATGCGGCCTCCGGAGCGAAGCGAAGGACGGCACTATCAAGTGCCGCGCGGCGAGTGCCGCGTAACGCGGAGCGCGAATTCATTTCGCGCGGGAGCGAATCAATTTGATAGGGGACCCCAAAAAGTGAAAACTTTTTGGGGAGAGCATACCTTAACCGTGAACGCAGTTCACGATTTCACCGCCGCAGGCGATTTCATCGCTGAGTGCGATTTCACCTTTTGCCTTTAGGCAAAAGATTTCATTTTTCCGTCCCCGTCATTGCGAATAGCTGCGCGACGCGGCGATCCGTTATTCCCGTCCCGACGCGGCGATCCGCGCCCATAGGCGCCTACGCGCGCATATAATATATAATATGTAACACCCCCTTAAATCCCCCTCAAAAAATTTTTTAGAAAAATTTTGAAAAATTTTAAAAAAAAGTATTGACATCTGTTTTGGGGTTTGTTATTATAGTATCGAAATAAAGGGCAAACCTATCGTAAGGTAGGGACGCAAAGCTATAGGGGCCGCGATCCGCGGCTAGCCAGTTGCCGTTTCATTCCGCGCAGGGGATGAACGGCGCTTTTTATTTTCAAATATCTTGGCAAACCCATCGTAAGGTGGGGACGCAAAGCTACAGGGGCCGCGCAAAGCGGTCAGCCAGCTGCCGTAAGTTCCGCGAAAGGGACGAACGGCGTTTTTTGTTTTCAAGGCTTTAGCGGCCGCAAGGCCGTACATATAAAGCAAAGCCGACAGCTCTCCGGCGCCCTTCCGCTGAGAGATCAGGCTCCCACGAATTAAGTGACGAGCCGTCTCTTCCGAAAGGTGAGAGCGTGATCTGTCACCGGAAGGTGAGAACCGTTTCCGGCAGGAGCCCTCGGCACAGGGCGGCGGCAGTCCTGAACAATAATGCCGCAAAAAACAAACCCGCACAGCGGGAAAACAAAAACAGGAGGAAAATCCAATGTCAGTCAAAGCCCTTAAGAAGCAGCTCATCGCTGCCGTCGCGATGGTCATCGTCGCGGTCATCGCAGTCTCCAGCTCCACCTTCGCATGGTTTGCGCAGAACAAGACCGTTCAGGCGTCTACCATGAGCATCTCCGCAACGTCCGATATGCCTTACCTCGCCATCAGCGAGACGTCCACCGGTACGTTTGACACCAACGCCGACGCGATGGTAGTCAACCCCGCGGCCGCCACGGCTCTTAAGCTCGTCACTCCTCTTAACGTCGCTTCCAACGTAGCTTACTATGCGACGCTCACCGACAAGACCGCCGAGCCCGCAGTCACCACCACCCCCTCGAAGTTCACCAACGCCGCTTCCGTCCTTTGGGGCACCACCTCCAGCTCTGATCCTGCACTGGTCGAAGCTGCAAATGTTACCGATAAGATCGCCGGCACCGGCTTCACCACCACCCTTGATGAGTTTGTCCAGGTCAGCGAACTTTGGTTCAAGGTCCTCAACACCGACGTCAACGGCTCCAACCTCACCTGCACGGGCGTGACCTTCACCCTCAACGATGACGACGCCGACACCAACACCAACACCATTGCTCCTTCCGGCAGACTCCTTCTCGTCTCCGAGACGGGCAAGTATCAGCTCTACAAAGTCGCTTCCGGTCTTGTCACCTCTATGGAAACCGGTTCTGACGCAGCCCTTATCGCGACGGTCACCAACACCGCCCAGAAGATAACCTGCTTCTTCTACTTCGATGGTACCGACACTTCCGCTTACACCAACAACGCGACTGAGCTCGATTCCATCAGCGCCGCCCTTTCCTTCACCATCGACTAATTGAATTGTGATTGTTCCGGGAGGGATTTAAACCTTCCCTCCCGGGCATTCTCCGAAACGTTTAAATGCCCTCGGCGGATGCGTCTGAGGGCTTTTAAATTGCAAAGGCGCCCGCAAACAAACGCGCGGGCGGTATCAAAGGGCGCGAGTCTATCGCACCTTTTGATACAGGGAAAAGCGAGCACGGCTTTTCCGCGGACAATAAGATCTTACGGGAGACACGAAGATGGCAAACTCAAAACAGCTTAAAAGAAATCTCGGCACGGCTCTTTTGGCGCTTATCATAGCGCTTGTCGCCGTGTCTTCAGCCACCTTCGCCTGGTACATATACAACGTAAACGCCCATACGACCAACGTGCACATGGCGGCGGGCGCGGGCGTAAGTCTGCAGATCGCGCGCACACCCTCCGGCCCCTTCGGCTCGTCTATAGAGCTTGAAAAGTTCACCGGCGCGTTAAACCCCGTTTCTACGAATAACTTCTTAAACGGCTTTCAGAAGTGCGTCGGCTATACGAGCGGCGCCGAAAATCAGCCGATGATCGTCGCCAACCTCTTCGGCAAGAGCGACAGGAAGGATTATTACAAGACGTCTCTTTACTTCCGCACCAACGGCGACAAGCAGAACGTCTATATTTCAAACATGTCCTTTAAAGATGACAGCGCCTCGAACCCCATCTCGACCGCGATAAGGGTCGGCTTCGTCTCCCATTTTCCCGGGAATAACCAGGGCGTCAACTCAAAAACGATGTATATCTTCGAGATAAACGATAAGAAGAATCCGCAAAGGGAATACAACACCGCGACGGGCAAAGAGGGATACGTTTTAGACAGCCGCCGCACCGACGGCGCGACCGTCGCCTTCACCCCGAAAACCTCGAAGAATTACTGCAGATACGACGAGGCGACCGGCACTACGACGCTTAATACCGTATCTCTGCCTCTCTTTGAGATATCGGGCTCTGCGGGCGGCTTCGGCGATATAGTCCAGCTCGACATGTACGTCTGGCTTGAGGGGTGCGACCCCGACTGCACGGGCAATCTTGCGAAGCGCACGCTCAAAAACCTCGCCGTGTCATTCGCGGCGTATGACGCGGCTTCGGCAGCGGGGGCGGGCAGCTGATGAAAAAGACGAAAAGACGCGTCGCAACGGCGCTTATCTGGTCGCTTATCGCGCTTATCGCGGTATCCGCCGGCACCTACGCGTGGTTTACCTTTAACCCCTACACGAACGTTACCGAAATGACGGGCGTCGTCTGGGGCGGCGAGGGCGACCTTCTTATCGCGAACAAAAGGGAAGGCCCCTACGGCGTTTACACCGAGCTTATTCTCAGCGAGGAAAAACCCGTCCTTTACCCCGTTTCGACGAGCAATTTAAATAACTTCTTCACGCAGGGCAAACAGACCTCCGGCGGCGTGGTCACCGGCTTTTCACTCGCGAACGACGGGCTTTACAAAAAATGCGTCCACGGCTTCGTATATCTTAAGAGCGAGACGAACGCCCACGATATATATTTTGACAAAAGCGGGCTTTATTTCGGAAAAGATATACAGTCGCTCGCGGCTATGCGTTTAGGTCTTCAGATAAGCACGCCGCGCGGCATTTACACACACATTTTCAAGCTTGACGATATGGCGGACGTATCTTCGGCGCTTTCGCGGCTTACCGTCGCGCAGAAGGATACGGTAGTCGCGCAGGCAAACGATAACGGCTCGGTCACCTTCTCGCCCGACCCCGCGAAAAACATAAACGATTACTGCGCGGGCAGAAGCGGCGAAGACACGACCCGCGGCAGAGCGGCGCTTTGCAGACTCGGCGCCGGTGAGATCGCGACAGTAGAATACTTCCTCTATCTCGAGGGGTGCGACGAAAACTGCTATAACCCCGTACAGAACAGGGACCTCGCGCTTTCTCTCGCGTTCTCGGGCGTAAATTAACGAATTTTTCTTAAACGGTAAAAAAAGGAGACGGAAAGTATGGATAAAAAGACGGCGAAAACGCTTATAACCGCGCTTTTGCTGGCGCTTCTGACCCTTACCGTGCTCTCCGCCTCGACCTTCGCGTGGTTTACCGCCAAC
>JAFSVO010000106.1 GCA_017444965.1 Clostridia bacterium
CGCGCGACGATCCTTTGGTCACGCTCGGATACGTAAACGAGGTATTAAAGCCTCAGATGCAAAGCGAGCTTTCGGCGTCCTTTGAAAAGCAGAAGACGGAGATATCCGCAGAGCTTGAAGCCAAAATAAAAGCGGCTGACGACAAAATAAACGCGTATATCGCCGAAATAGGCAAAAAGGGCACCGAAAGCGAAGCGATAATAAACGCCGCCGCCGAGGAAGCCGCGAGCAAGCTCGCGCAGAAGGGCATAGGCGCGCCCACGGCGCCCTCCGCCCCCACCTGGTCGGTGGTCAAGCTTTCCGCGGGGCAGACTGTTACATGCTCAATAGGCTGCGAGATAGTTTTAAGGCTCGGCACGGCTACCTGCGTTTCCTCCGGCAGCACGGGCCCCATAGACCTTACCTCGGCGTCCGTCTTAGCCCCCGATAAGGGGTACGCCGTAAACCATCTTTATCTTGTGACTATCGAAAACAGAGGGATAAAAGCGGGCTCGAACGGCTGTACCGTGCTCATCAAAGGGGATTATAAATAAAATATGTACGAGTTCATAAAGGTCACGGAAAGCGCGTATTACATAAACTGCCCGGCAAAGATAGGCGTCGTTAAGACGGGCGAAAACGAAGCCGTTTTGATAGACAGCGGAAATGACAAAGACGCCGGCAAAAAGGTAAAAAGGATACTTGAAGAAAACGGTTTAAAGCTGAAAGCGATATTCAATACTCACGCCCACGCCGACCATATAGGCGGCAACGCTTATCTTTACGAGCAGACGGGGTGCGGCGTCTACGCCCCCGGGGCTGAGCGCGATATGACAGAGCACCCGCTTTTTAACCCGGCGCTTTTGTACGGCGGCTTTCCTCCCGCGTATTTAAGGCATAAGTTCCTGCTCGCGAAGGAGAGCCCCGCGAAACCTTTGACAGACGCCGTTTTGCCCGAGGGCTTAAAAGCCGTGCCCCTTCCGGGTCATTCGCTCGATATGACGGGGTATCTGACGCGAGACGGCGCTTTCTTTATCGCCGACTCACTTTTGAGCCGTGAAACGCTCGGCAAGTATCAGGTGGGTTTTCTGACCGACGTCGCGGCGTATCTCGACACGCTTGAAAAGATAATAAACACCGAATCTGCGGTATATATCCCCTCCCACGCGGAAGCGACGGAGGAAATAGCGCCTCTTGCCCGTTTCAACGCGGACAAGGTTAAAGAAATAGGGGATAAAATAACCGGACTTTGCAGCGAGCCGCGCACGTTCGATATCCTTCTCAAAAAGGTGTTTGAGACGTTCGGCCTTTCGATGAACTTAGAGCAGCATTCGCTTGTCGGAAGCACGGTAAGGTCCTATCTTTCGTGGCTCTGTAATGAAAACAGAGTCGAGCCGTTTATCGAAAACGACCTGCTTTACTGGCACGCGAAATAAAACCGGTTGACTTTGCCGTCTTTTTTGCTATAATATTAACAGAGAGAAATGCAGTGTTTCTGTCGACTCCCGGCGACGGGTTTCTGGCTATTGCTGCATTTGTCTCTTTTTTATATCACTTTTGAAAGCTCGCGCTTGAGCCTTAACATTATTTTCTTTTCAAGTCGCGATATGTACGACTGAGATATACCGAGCTTATCCGCGACGTCCTTCTGCGTAAGCTCCTTCTGACCGAAAAGCCCGAAGCGCATGCTTATTATCGTCTTTTCGCGTTCGGGCAGTCTGTCTAAAACGCCGCAGAGAAGTATCTTAAGCGCCTCGTCCTCAAGCGGTCTGTAAACGCTGTCCGGCTCTGTGCCCAAAACGTCCGAGAGCAGAAGCTCGTTTCCGTCGCAGTCGGTATTTAAAGGCTCGTCTATCGACACCTCGCATTTTACGTTTACCGTTTTGCGAAGGTGCATCAGTATCTCGTTTTCGATACAGCGCGAGGCGTAGGTCGCAAGCTTTGTCTTTTTATCGGCGCGGTAGGTGTTTACCGCCTTTATAAGTCCTATCGTGCCGATGGATACGAGGTCTTCGGTGTCAAGCCCCGTGTTGTCGAACTTTTTCGCGATAAAGATCACAAGCCTTAAATTGCGCTCTATAAGCGTTTTCTTTACGTCCTCTTCGACGCCCGTCCAGCGCGACAGTATCTCGTTTTCCTCTTCGGGCGAAAGGGGCGGCGGCAAAAGGTCCTGCCTGCCGAGATAGTATACGCCGTCGCGCCTTTTAAATCCGAGAAAGGAAAGAACGCGCCTTATAAACGAAAGCAGTTTTACCATATTTTTCACACTCCTATCAAAGCGTC
>JAFSVO010000107.1 GCA_017444965.1 Clostridia bacterium
CTACAAAAAGGCGAATATCGACCGCAAGCTCTTTTCGAAGATAAGAAGCGACCGGCTTTATAAGCCGAGCAAAACGACGGCTATCGCGTTCGCCGTGGCGCTCGAGCTGCCCCTTTCCGAAGCGAAAGACATGCTTATGAAGGCGGGCTACGCGCTGTCGCGCAGTAACAAATTCGACGTGATAATAGAGTATTTCATATCGAACAAAAATTACAACGTGTTTGAAATAAACGAGGCGCTTTTCGCCTTTGACCAAAGCCTTCTCGGCGCCTGATAAAAATGTCGCTTTCAAAGCGACCGCAACCGAAAGTAAATACGTCATAATGTGACCGTAAGGTAAAAAGACCCTGCGGTCACATTTTTATTGGAGGTATTTAAAATGGAAAAAGTAAAAAACGGTCTTACCGAGCTTGTATTCATCCTTGACAGGAGCGGCTCCATGGGCGGGCTTGAGAGCGACACGATAGGCGGCTTCAATTCTCTTATCGAAAAGCAGAAAAAGGAAAAAGGGGAATGTCTCGTTTCGACCGTTCTTTTCGACAACGAGAGCGAGGTCATCCACGACAGGGTAAAGCTTTCGGACATAAAGCCGCTTACAGATAAGGAATACTACGTCCGCGGCTGCACCGCGCTTATAGACGCCATAGGCGGCGCCATTAAGCACATCGGAAACGTCCATAAATACGCCCGCCCCGAGGACGTGCCCGAACACACCATGTTCGTCATAACGACCGACGGATATGAAAACGCCAGCCGCAAATACACGAGCGACGAGGTCAAAAAAATGGTCGAGCGGCAGAAAGAGGAGTTCGGCTGGGAGTTTTTGTTCATCGGCGCCAATATAGACGCGGTCGAAACGGCGAAGCGTTACGGAATAAACGAGGACAGAGCGGTAAATTATCACGCCGACAAAACGGGTACGACGGTGCTTTACGAGGCGGTCGCCGATACGGTATGCACGATGAGGGAAAACAAATCCATAGGCGCCGGCTGGTGCAAAAAAATAAACCGCGATTACAACAGCAGAAAAAAGAACGAAAACAGGTAACAAAACGGCGGCGCGTCGGGAAAAAAACCGACGCGCTTTCGCTTTATTTGCCAATAACGCTTTTTTGATGTATACTGTAAAAAAGGCTTGAAAAGAGGGGGCGTTAAAATGGGGAAAAAGCGTATTGCCGCGCTTTCGCTTATTATTCTCGCGGCGCTTACGCTGTCTTCATGCAGGATAACCATAGGCGACACGGTATACACCGACGGCTCCGGCAACGGCCTGACCGTGCAGGACGGCGGCGCGGGTCTTTCCGACTTTGCCCAAAGCCCCGCGCCCGCGCAGGAGGAGCCCGACGGGATACCCTTTAAAAGAACGCCCGAAATGCCGCAGGTTTCCCGCCCGCCCGAAGAGACCGGCGACGAGCTTGAAAGGGAAGCCGCGGAAATAATAGACGGCGCGATAGCGCACGCGCTTACTTACCTTTCGGTCATGCGGGACGACAGACACGCGAAAGCCGACTTCCCCTTCGACCCCGACTCGAACGGGTATATATCAAAGCTCAAGCCGCAGGAAAGAAATCTTTATGACGGCATAATCGCCGCGGCTAAAAGCGGGGAAGACTTTAAAATAAATGAAAAGGACTACGACGGCGAGCTTAACGACGCCTTTTTCGCGCTGTACGAGCCGCTTTGCTACGGCGAGCCGTACGTCGCGACCTTCTGCGATATAGACACGACGCATTACATACGCTTTTCGGATATGTCGACCCACGCGACCGACCTTTTCACCTATTATTTCGACCCCTACCGTGACCAGAACTCGAGCGTAAGGACAGGCGAAGCCGATAAAAAAGACGTTCTTCACGCGGCGGCGCTTTTAGACCGCGTCATAAAGCGGGTCGCGCGGAAAATGCCCGGGGACCTTTCGACCTACGACAAGTATTATTACCTCGCGGCGGTGCTCTGCGAAAGATGCGAATACGACAAGCGCCCGAAAAACGCCTTCAACGCCTTCGGCGCGCTCATAGGCGGCAAGGCGGTGTGCGAGGGATATACCGCGGCGTACTGGCTTCTCTGCCGCGAGGCGGGGCTCTGGTGCGCTTACAGGAACGGGATGCCCGATGGGCAGGGACACACCTGGAACATGGTAAAGCTCGACAGCGGGATATACAACGCAGACGTTACCTGGTGCGACGCCGAGGCGCCCTATGAGAGAGACTGGTACGACTGCTTCATAAAGTCGGACGAGGCGTTTTACGCCGACGGACACGAGGCGACCTCAGGTGTCGCCGGAACGGGCGTTTTCGAGCCGTCGCCGTATGAGGAAAAGCCGTAAGCGAAATAAAATCCGTAAGGAGCGCGTGGCGCTCCTTTTTAATTGCGCCGACGTGAGCAAATAATAATAATTGACTTAATAAAAAGGTTAATATATAATATATAATTGACTTATTGTAACGAAAGGATGTTTTTTTAAGTGACTGAGCTTGAAAAACGTATCGAATACTGGAAAAACGACCCCTGCTTCGATGAGGAAACGAGAAAAGAGATAGCGGGAATAACCGACGAAAAAGAGCTTTCCGACCGCTTTTACCGCGACCTCGAGTTCGGTACCGCCGGTATGCGCGGCGTTATGGGCGCGGGGCCTAACAGGATGAACAAATATATTATCCGCAGGGCGACAAAGGCGTTCGCTTCGTATCTTAAAGAGGTTTTCGGCGAAAGCGCGCGCGAGCGCGGCGTCGTTATCGCCTTCGACACGCGCAACAATTCAAAGGAGTTCGCGCGTGAGACGGCGCTTACACTTTGCGCCGAGGGCGTTTCCGCGTACCTTTTCGCGGATCCCTCTCCCGTGCCGCTTCTTTCGTACACGGTAAGGCGGCTTCGCTCCTGCGGCGGCGTCGCCGTTACGGCGAGCCACAACCCGCGCGAATACAACGGCTATAAGATATACGACGAAACGGGCTGTCAGCTGACCCCCGAGGGCGCGGACAGGGTCGCGTCTATAATTGACGGTATGCCCGATATGTCGAAAGCGCGCCCGATGGACGAGACGGAAGCTTTAAAAAGCGGGCTTTTGCATATTTTAGGCGAAGCGGACGTCGACGCCTTCTGCGAAGAGGTCTTAAAGCAGGCGCACCCTATAACGCCCGAAGAGACGCTCGGCATAAAAATAATCTATACGCCCCTTCACGGCTCGGGCAGCGTTCCCGTTCAAAAGGTCTTACGCGCGAGGGGATTTGATTTTTCGGTCGTGCGGGAGCAGGCGGCGCCCGACGGCGATTTCCCGACAGTGAAAACGCCAAATCCCGAGGATAAAGCGGCGCTTTCTTTAGGGATAGAGCTTGCCGAAAGCGTCGGCGCCGATATAGTTCTGGGCACCGACCCCGACTGCGACCGCGTCGGCATAGCCGTTAAAACCGGCGACGGGTACAAGGCGTTTACGGGCAATCAGGTCGGCGCGCTTCTCACCTATTACGTGCTTACCCGCAGGAAAGAGACGCTTACACCCCGCTGCACGCTTATAAAAACGGTCGTCACGAGCGAGCTCGGCGCGTTTATCGCCAAAGACTTCGGGATAAGGGTCATAGACGTTCTTACCGGCTTCAAGTATATAGGCGAGATAATAAACGGCTTTGAGAAAACGGGGGATACATTCACGATAGGCTACGAGGAAAGCTACGGCTACCTCGTCGGCACCCACGCGAGGGACAAGGACGGCGTCGTCGCGTCAATGCTTATCTGCGAAATGGCGGCGTACTATAATGCGCGCGGCAAAAGCCTTTACGGCGTGCTGAACGAACTTTACGCAAAGTACGGCTATTTCCTCGACAAGGTCGAGTCGATAACCTTAAAGGGCGAAAGCGGCGCGGAAAAGATAAACGGCATAATGACGCGCCTGCGCAGCGCGGGCGAAAGCTTTATGCCGGGCGTTATAAAGGTGCTCGACTATTCAAAGGGGATAGACGGGCTTCCGAAATCGAACGTGCTTAAATTCGTTTGGGCGGACGGCTCTTACGTAGCCGCGCGTCCGTCGGGCACCGAGCCTAAGATAAAGTTTTACTACTGCGTAAGAAAGAAGGACGAAACCGAGGCGCAGAGCGCGTTTTCGGCGATAAAACAAGTCATATCCGGCTATACGGAGTGATCGGGGGAAACTGATATGCTTTGTAAAAAGGAGCTGTGCGTCGGCTGCGGCGCGTGCGCCGCTTCGTGCGAAACGGGCGCGGTCAGGATGGAGCGCAATGAAATGGGGTTTTTGTACCCGCATTTAGATAAGGCGCTCTGCGTCGGCTGCGGCGCGTGCGAAAGGGCGTGCCCCGGGCTTTCCATGCCCGAAAGGGATCGCGCGGACGGGAAGATAGTCGCGAGCTGGTCTATGGACCTTTCTCTGCGTGAAAAAAGCTCGTCGGGCGGCATATTCTCGCTGCTCGCCGAAAAGGCGATTTCCGAGCACGGGCGCGTGTTCGGCGCGGCGTTTACCGACGCGTTCGCGGTAAAGCATATCTACGTCCGCGACAGAGACGGGCTTTCAAAGCTTCAGGGCTCAAAATACGCGCAGAGCGACGTGGGCGCGACATACGCCGAATGCCGCGAAGCGCTTTCGCACAAGGAAAGGGTGCTTTTCAGCGGCACGCCCTGTCAGATAGCGGGGCTTTACAAGTATTTGGGCGGCGACGACCCCAACCTTCTTACAGTGGACCTGCTCTGTCACGGCGCGGCGTCGCCGGGGCTGTGGCGCTATTACCTCGATCTGCTTGAAAAGAAATACGGCTCTAAGGTGCAGAAGGTCACCTTCAAAAGCAAAAAGACGGGCTGGCACTGCGCGTCCTTGGAGGTCACCTTCAGAAACGGCAAAAAATACCGCAGAACGAAGGATACCGACCCCTTTATGCGCGCGTTTCTTAAGAACTATACCTTAAGGGCGTCGTGCTACGACTGCAGATTCGCGGGAAGCGAGAGGCAGGGCGACATAACTTTGGGCGATTTCTGGGGCTATCGCGCGGGCGCCTCGCCTTATAAGGACGACGACAGAGGCATATCCTTCGTTATGCTGAACACCGAAAAGGGCGAAAGATTTTTCGGCGCGGTGCGCGGCAGAACGGTAAGCGTTCCTCAGCGTCTTGAAGACGCGCTTCCGGGCAATCTGTGCCTTAAAAAGGGCGTTCCCAAGCCGCCCGATCATATGGATTTCTGGAGCACGCTCGGCAACGACGGCTTTGACGCCGCGCGGAAAAAATACAGGCGCCCCGACAAAAGATTTATTTTAAACCGCCTTTTGTGGACGCCCCTCGGCATTGCGATAAGAAGACTTCTTAAAAAAGCGTAAAGAAAAACGCCCCGCGGGTTAATAAAAAAACGCCCGCGGGGCAATAATATTCCCACAAAGGTGGGAATATTATGCAAACAAAAGTCGAACTTTCGGGAGTCAACACGTCAGAGCTGCGCGTTTTGAAAAACGACGAAACGATAAAGCTCATAAAGAAAGCGCGCGAGGGGGATAAAAAGGCGCGGGACGAGGCGGTCTGCGGCAATTTAAAACTCGTCTTGTCGGTGGTGCAGAAGTTTTCGGGAAGAAACGAAAACCCCGACGACCTTTTTCAGGTGGGAACGATAGGTCTTATAAAGGCGATAAACAATTTCGATCTTACGCAGGACGTGCGCTTTTCGACCTACGGCGTGCCGATGATAATAGGCGAGATAAGGCGGTACCTGCGCGACAGCGGAAGCGTGCGCGTTTCGCGCTCGATGCGCGACAACGCCTACCGCGCGCTGACGGTGAAAGAGGCGCTCACGAACAAAAACCAGCGCGAGCCGACGGTAGAGGAGATAGCGGCAGAGCTTAAAATGCCGCGAGAGGACGTCGTGTTCGCCCTCGACTCCATAGCCGACCCCGTATCTCTTTTCGACCCGGTCTTTCAGGAAAGCGGCGACTCGGTCTGCGTCATGGACCAGATAGGCGACTCTGCCAATACCGACGACAGCTGGCTCGACAGGATATCGGTAAAGCAGGCGATAAAGTCGCTTACCCCGCGCGAAAAGCGCATAATGACCATGCGCTTTTACGACGGCAAGACTCAGATGGAGGTCTCGAAGGAAATAGGCATTTCTCAGGCGCAGGTGTCGCGGCTCGAAAAAGGCGTGCTTTACAAAATCAAAAGTTATATGTAAAATATAGACGGACAGGTTAAAAAAGCCTTCCGTCTTTTTTCACGGAACTTTTTTAAAATACGCAAGTCTTTATTAAAGGAGACGCCGAAAATGAAAAACAGCAAGGCAATACGCGTGATAGCCGCAGTCGTTCTCGTTTTGTGGATAGCGCTGGGCGTTACGAACTATATCCAGACGAAAAACCTAAAGCGCCCCCTTCTCGCTTTTCCGCAGATAGTCGACCAAAACGGGAAAACGCTTTATTTGGGCGTCGGCTTTTCCTTCCTCGCCGATGAAAAGGACGGGGAGATAACCGATATGGATATGTATCTTTTCGGTATAAAGATAGCTTAAAGGAGAGATAAAGATGAAAAAGCTTTTTGCCCTTATACTCGCTTTCTGCATGCTTCTCTGCGCCTGCGCCTGCGGCAAAACCGAGAGCGCGCCCGACGCGGAGCCCGGGCAGGATACCGCGTCGGACACGACCGACGTATCTTCCGGCGAACAGCCCGCGAGCGAGCCGGAAAAGGAACCCGAAAAGGAACCCGAAAAGGAGCCGGAAAAGGAGCCCGTAAGCGAGCCCGAAAATAAACCCGACGAGCAGCCCGCAAACGAGCCGGTCGATAAGCCCGCGCCCATATCGGCGACGCCCGTATTCCCCGAAAGCTCCGACCCCGACGACTACGCCTCTCTTACGCGTATCCGCGAGGAAAACGCCGGGACGGAAGAGTTTTTGAACGCGCTTCGCGCCTTTTCGGGCGACACGGCGAAAAAGGTATTAAAGCCGGACGAAAACGGCTGTTATTCGCCGTTAAGCCTTTATATCGCGCTTTCGCTCTGCGCCGCGGGATCCGCGGGCGACACGCAGAAGGAGATGCTTAAGGTTCTGGGCGTTTCCGCCGTCCCGTCGCTTGCCGACAACTGCGCGCGCCTTATAAGGCGGCTTTACTCCGACTCGAACGATTATAAGCTGAAAATCGCGAACGCGCTTTTCATAGACGACGACGCGAGGGTAAAAGAGGAATACGTGAAAACGGCGATAGAGGAGTATTACTCCTTCTTAAAGACGGTCGATTTCACCGATACCGCGAAGGCTAAAGAAGAGATAAAGTCCTTTATCTCAAAGCACACGAACGGCAAGCTCGAATACGGCGGCACCCCCGACCCGAACACGAGAGTGGACATAATCAACACCCTTTATTTCATATCGCGCTGGAGCGATCCCTTCAATGAAACGGGGACCGCGGAGGACGTGTTTCACGCAAAAGGCGGCGACGTTAAAGCAAGCTTTATGCACAAAGGACTCCATCCCTCTGCCACCTATTTTGAGGGCGACGGTTTTAAGCGCCTGTCCCTTCCGTTTATGGGCGGCGCCCGTATGACCTTCGTGCTGCCGGACAGCGGGCGGCTTTCCGAAATGCTGAACAAGGGCGCGGCGGCGTTTACCGACGGGACCGAAAAGAGCGCGAAAGTCGACCTTTATCTGCCGAAGTTCAAGATAAAGAATACCTATCCGCTTGAAGATATGCTCAAAGAACTGGGGATACAAAAGGCGTTTTCGGTAAAAGACGCCGATTTTTCGGGCATGTCCGACGAGCCGCTGTATATATCCTCGGTCACGCAGGGGACCTATATTTCGGTCGACGAAAAGGGCGCCGAAGCGGCGGCTTACACCGAGGTATCGGTGCTGGCAGGCGCGGCGTTCGACCCCGCCGAGCCGGTCGTGATAAGGTTTGACAGACCCTTTATGTATCAGATAGAGGCGTTCGACGGCACCCCGCTCTTCTGCGGCGTCGTCGCCGACCCCTCGAAATAGACGCGTAACTCAAAAAACCGATGAAAAAAAACATCGGTTTTTTATTTTAGTTCTTTTTATCATTAAAAGAATATGGTATAATATTTGCAAGCTGAAGCTTGCGTGAATTGAAAAATCTTTGATTTTTCATGAATTGCGCTTTACGCGCGTGAATTGAAACGCAAAAGCGTTTCATGAATTGCAAATCTGCGATTTGCATTAAGGTGCGCGCGGAGCGCGCTTATCAATAAGTGCGCCCTGCGGGCGCATACCTTAATGAACGGCGCAGCCGTTCAATTCACGCAAGGCGCCGCCTTGCAATTCATGACGCAGTCAATTCACGAAAACGCGAAGCGTTTTCAATTCATTACAAAACGGGAGGATCGCTTATGAAACTTCTCATAAAAAACGGTACCGTCGTAAGCTTACGCGACGGGCTTTTCAAAAGACTTGACGTCCTCTGCGAGGACGGGCGGATATCCGATATCGCGCCGAAGATAAAAGACGACGGCGCCGAGGTGATAGACGCCCGCGGGCTTTACGTTTCCGCGGGGCTCGTCGACCTTTTCGCAAAGGCGTTCGAGCCCGAGCGCGAGGGTGAAGAGGACCTTTTAAGTCTTTGCCACGCGGCGTCGAAGGGCGGCTTTACGACCCTTTGCGTCCACACCGACCTTTGCGATATCGAACAGCTCAAATATATCCACGAGCGTGAGGAATACTGCTCCTGCGCGCTTATCCCCGCCGCCCGCGCGACCGACGGGAAAGAGCTTTTGTATTACGGCGACTTTAAGCTTTTCGGCGCGGGCGCCGTATATGACGACGAGCCGATAACAGACCCGCTGCTCATGCGCGACGCGCTTTTCAGAGCGAGAAAATACGAAATACCTCTGCTCGTGCGGTGCAAAGAAAACGCCTTTTACGGCGACGGGCTCGCGCGGCGCGGGCTTATGGCGGACCTTATGGATATGCCCTCCATCCCGTCCTGCTCCGAAACCGTCCCCGTCGCGCGCGACGTCGTGCTGGCGTCCGACAGCGGCTCGCCCGTGCACATAGGGCACATAAGCTGTACGGGCTCGATCGAGCTCGTCCGCCGCGCCAAGGCGGATAACGTAAAGGTCACCTGCTCGACAGAGCCGTACTATTTCTCCCTTACGAGCCGCGAGCTTCAGGGCTTCAACACCCTCGCGAAGCTTGACCCGCCGCTTGCCAATAAAGACGACGTGCAGGCTGTAATAGAGGGCATACGCGACGGCACGGTCGACGCCATTGCATCGGGCCACGCCCCCTGCACCGACCACAGCAAAAGAATGTCGCTCGTGTCCGCGCCCTACGGCGCGTCGGGCGTTGAAACGGCGCTTTCCGCGGCGATAACCTATCTTTATCACGGCGCGAAAATAGAGCTTCCGAAGGTGCTCGACCTTATGACCGCCGCCCCCGCCGAGATACTCGGCATAAACGCCGGGCGCCTGCGCAAGGGCGATATCGCCGACCTCTGTATATTCGATACGGAGCACGAGTACGTCGTCCGCGGCAGCCACTTTATTTCAAGAGGTCACAACACGCCGTTTGAAGGCAAAAAACTCCGCGGCGCCGTAAGATACACGGTCAAAGACGGCAGGATAAGCTTTCAGACTAACGAATAAGAATATAAAAAACGCCTGCGGGTAACTGCCCGCAGGCGTTTTTGCGTACTCTTTAGAGCTTTATCTTTATAAGTCCGTCTTTCTTTATTGAAAGGGTCGTGCCGTAGGGCGCGGAAAGATCCGAAAGGACCTTGAAAATGCGCTTCGTGTCGGCGGCGCTCGCGGGGTAGGGGATGCCCTTGAAGGTGCGCGGCTTGTTAAAGCCGAGCTCGACGGGCATAAGCTCGACCGACTTAAGCTTTCCGCCCTCGAAATCGACGAGGGGCACGACGGTAAGGAAGTTCTTGTCCTGCGCGTGAAGGCCTATTTTCCAGCCCTTGCAGCGCAAAGCTAACGCCTGACTGTCCGAAAGATCCTTCGGCATATTGTACCTTTCGACGAAATCGGGCGGAAGCTGCGTCACGACGTTCGACTGGAAAACGAAATTGCCGAGCGAGTAGAAAATGGGTTTGCCTTTGTATATCTCGATCGGCTTAAGCTCGTGCGTGCCGCCGCCTATGACCATATCGGCGCCGCCGTCTATCACGGCGCGGCAGAACTCTTCGGCGAACTGCGCGGGGATATTCATCACGTTCCCCGCTATCTGGTGGCTGTGAAGCATTATAACGACGTAATCGGCGTTCCATTTCGCCTCTTTTATAAAGTCGAGCGTGCGCTCAAGGTCGTACTTGTTGGGGTGCGTTACCTTGCGCTCTACCCCGTCGGGCGACACCTTGCAAAGCGTCTCTCCGAACAGGGTCATGTCTTTCGGGAAGGGGGGCGTAAAGCCGTTTTGTATGCTTATCTCTTTTTCGCCCATAAGCTTCGTGCTGTCAAGAATTTCGCAAAGGGCGTTGAAATGCTTCCGCGTGAGCTGAAGCTCGAGGGAGCTGCGAAGCGGGTTAAGCCCCGGTCTGCCGACGGTCGATTTTGAAGCCCAGCCCGCGCGCGCCGCGTCGTTGAAGGACGAGCAGATAGACATAAATGCGACTCTGCCCGAGGGAAGGTCGCGGTATACCGGCTTTGCCGCCTCGTAAAGATCCGCGCCCGCGCCTGCGAAGGCGACTTCTCTTTCCTTAAGATGCTCAAGCGTCTCAAAAAGCCCGTCGGGGCCGTAGTCCATGATATGATTGTTCGCGACGCCCAAAAAGTTGAAGCCGAAGCCCAATACCTTATCCGCTATGCGCGATTCGGTCCTTATCCACGTGCCGCCGCAGTAGGTGGAAGCGTAGCATGGCCCGTCGATAAGGGTCGTTTCGAGGTTGCCGAAGCGCGCCTCGCCCCTTTCGATAAACTCGCGCACCTTGTAAAAGCCATCGTACCCCTCTTCGGGATAGCCCTGGATCATAAGGGAGTCGCCTGTCGCAGTAAACTTCATAAAATTACCCTCCGCTTTAATTTTTATACAAAAATATTATACAACGCGCGCGTATTCCGTTCAATAGCAAAGGGCGTGTTGAAAAAACGCGCGCGCGGCTGTAGAATAAAATAAATAAATATACCTGTACGGAGGCGTCAGTATGAATATACCGAGAAGCGAGCATCCGCGGCCCGATTTTGAAAGGGAAAATTGGCTCTGCCTTAACGGCGAGTGGGATTTTTCCTTTGATAAGCCCTCTTTCGACAAAAAAATAACCGTTCCCTTCACCTTCGAGACGGCTCTTTCCGGCATAGGCGACGGCTCTTTTCATGAAAAGGTCTTTTACAGACGGCGTTTTACCCTGCCCGAGGATATGTGCGGCAAAAGAGTCCTTCTTCACTTCGGCGCCGTCGATTACGAATGCTCGGTCTTCCTGAACGGCGAAAACGTCTGCCGTCACCGCGGCGGGCAGAGCAGCTTTTCGTGCGACGTCACCGAATACGTAAAGCCGGAAAACGAGCTTCGCGTTTTCGTGCGCGACGATCCCTTCGACCTTTCGCAGACGCGCGGCAAGCAGTATTGGGAAAGGGAGCCCGCCGACATTTTTTATCCGCGGACGACGGGCATATGGCAGACGGTATGGCTTGAAGCCGTGCCCGACGTCTATATAAAAGAGTGCCGTATAACGCCCCTCTTCGACGAGCGCGCCGTTTCCTTCGAGTACGTACTGAACGGCTTTACGACAGATACCGAGTTCTGCGCCGACGTAAGCTTCGGCGGCACGACGGCGGCGCGCGTGAAGCATCTCGTCACCTCGCGCCGCGGCGCCTTTACCGTTTGCCTCGACGAGCGTAATTTGAAGGTATGGAAGCCCTTCGACGTTTTAACGTGGAGCCCGGAGGATCCGCGCCTTTTCGACGTTGAGCTTTCCCTTTCGGAAAGCGGCGCCGTGACCGACTCCGTAAAAACCTATTTCGGCATGCGCAAGGTCGAAATAAAAGACGGCGAGTTCCTTTTGAACGGCAGACCTTATTATCAGAAGCTCCTTTTAGACCAGGGCTATTGGCGCGAGTCGCTTTTGACCGCGCCCTCGGACGACGCGTTTATAAAAGATATAGAGCTTACGAAAGCCATGGGCTTCAACGGCGTTCGCAAGCATCAGAAGGCGGAGGATCCGCGCTTTCTGTACCACGCCGACCGGCTCGGACTTCTCGTCTGGGGCGAAACGGCGGCGGCTTACGTTTACAATAACGATTACGCCCGCGATATGTATTCCGAGTGGCAGGAGATAGTCTGCCGCGACTTAAACCATCCCTGTATCGCCGCGTGGACGCCGCTGAACGAGGGCTGGGGCGTTCAGGAGATAGTTACAGACAGAAAACAGCAGGCGCACTCCGACGCGCTTATCGCGATAACGAAGTCCGTGGACGGCACCCGTCCGGTAAACGACAGCGACGGCTGGATGCACACCTCGGGCGATATTTTGGGCGTACACGACTATTCGGATACGGGCGAAAAGCTTATATCGCACTTTAAAGATAAGGATACCATCCTCTCCTTTTTCCCGGGCGGCAGACGTCTTTTCGCAGACGGTTATTCCTACGCGGGCCAGCCCGTTATGCTCACCGAGTTCGGCGGCGTGAAATACGCGCCGGGCGGCGGCGAAACGTCGTGGGGGTATCAGGAAAGCGCGACTGCGGAAGAATTCCTCGCGAAATACCGCGAGCTTGTAGAAGCCGTATATTCCTGCCCCGATATAAAGGGCTTCTGCTACACCCAGCTCACCGACGTCGAGACGGAGCAGAACGGACTTCTGACCTATGACAGAGAGCCTAAGACAGACCTTGCGAAAATAAAGGAAATAAACGACGAAATGCCGTCGCAGATCAAATGAACATGAACGGTTTTGAAGAAGCCTTCGGGAAAAAGCATAAATACGTCTTTTCCGCGCCCGGGCGCACCGAGATAGGCGGCAACCATACCGACCACCAGCGCGGCTGCGTCCTTGCGGGCGCTGTAGACCTTTACGCGCGCGCTTTTGTGTCCGATAACGGAGAAAACGCGATTCGCCTTACGTCCCGGGGCTACGCTCCCGTCAAAATAAACCTTTCCGACCTTTCGCCGAAGCGCGCCGAAAAGAACACGACGGCGGCGCTCGTGCGCGGCGTCGCGGCGGGGGTCGCCGGGGCGGGCGCGAAAATATCCGGGCTTGATATTTACGTCCGGTCCGACGTGCCGCAGGGGAGCGGGCTTTCAAGCTCGGCGTGCTTCGAGGTGCTTTTGGCGCAGATTTTCAACGGTTTATTTTACGGCGGCAGGCTTTCCCCGACCGAAATAGCAATAATAGGCAAACGCGCCGAAAATATTTATTTCGGAAAGCCGTCGGGGCTTATGGATCAGGCGGCGTGCGCCGCGGGCGGCGTCTGCTTTATGGACTTTAAAGACGAAAACGCGCCCGTTATAAAACGCGTGCCCTTCTGCTTTGAAAAGGCGGGCTATTCCGTCTGCGTGATAAACACCGGCGCGTCCCACGCGGATCTGACAAACGAATACGCCGCCGTCCCGCGCGAGATGTGCGATATAGCCGCGTTCTTCGGCAAAAGCGTTTTAAGGGAAGTATCTGTGCGCGACTTTTACGCAAATATACCCGCCCTGCGCGAAAGCCGCGGCGACAGAGCGGTACTGCGCGCCATGCACTTTTTCGGCGAAAACGAAAGGGCGCGGCTCGAATACAAAGCGCTTAAAAGCGGCGACGTAAAAGAGTTTATAAAGCTCGTCCGCGCGTCGGGCGAGTCGTCCCAAAAGCTTTTGCAGAATATCACTCCCGCAGGCAGGACGCGCGAGCAGGCGGTGGCTTTGTGCCTCGCGCTTTGCGAAAAGCTTTTGCGGGGCGAGGGCGCCTGCCGCGTTCACGGCGGCGGATTTGCCGGCACGGTGCAGGCGTTCGTCCCGGAAGACAGGCTTAAAGCCTTCAAAAGGGGAATTGAAGCGGTCTTCGGCAAGGGCGCGTGCAGAACCGTCGCGATAAGCGACAAAGGCGCGATAAGAGAGAAATGAATTGAAAACACTTTGTGTTTTCATGAATTGCGGACGTCTGTCCGCATGAATTGAAAGCAAAGCTTTCGTGAATTGCAAATCTTCGATTTGCGTTAAGGTATGCGGCTTCGCCGCATCTATCAATAAATGCGCGCTTTGCGCGCATACCGAAATGAACGCGCAGCGTTCAATTCACGCAAGGCTTCGCCTTGCAATTCACGGCGAAGCCAATTCATGAAAACCGCAGGTTTTCAATTAATGCACGCCTGCGTGCCTTTAAATACTTCTTGACAAACCCCCGAGTTTAATAATAAAATAATCAAAATATCAATTATAAATAAGAGAAAGGGAAAAGAAATGGCAGAGTTTATTAACGAACCCGCGCATACGTTCAACGAATATCTGTTGATACCCGGCTATTCGTCGGCAGAGTGCATTCCCGCGAACGTCAGCTTAAAGACGCCGCTCGTAAAATTCAGAAAAGGGGAGGAAGCGCCCATATCCTTAAATATCCCCCTCGTTTCGGCGATCATGCAGTCGGTCTCGGGCGATAAGCTCGCCGTCGCGCTCGCGGTCGAGGGCGGTCTTTCCTTTATCTACGGCTCTCAGTCGGTCGAAGACGAGGCGGCCATGGTCAAAAGGGCAAAGTCGTATAAAGCGGGCTTCGTGCGCTCCGACTCAAACGTCTGCCCCGACGACACGCTTTCCGACGTCGTAGAGCTTACGGCGCGCACCGGTCATTCGACTATAGCCGTCACCGAGGACGGCACGCCCGAGGGCAAGCTCGTCGGCATAGTCACGAGCCGCGACTACCGCGTTTCGCGCATGGCGCCCGACCTTCCCGTGCGTGAGTTCATGACTCCCTTTGAAAAGCTCGTCTGGGCAAAAGAGGGCACGAGCTTAAAGGAAGCGAACGACATAATCTGGGATCATAAATTAAACTCCCTTCCCATAGTATCGGAAACGGGCAAGCTCTGCCACCTCGTTTTCAGAAAAGACTACGACAGCCATAAGCAGAACGTAAACGAGCTGCTTGACGACAGCAAGCGCTACATGGTAGGCGCCGGCATAAACACGCGCGATTATAAAGAGCGCGTCCCCGCTTTGCTCGAGGCGGGCGCCGACGTTTTGTGCATAGACTCCTCCGAGGGCTTTTCCGAATGGCAGAAGCGCACGCTCGAGTGGATACGCGCAACTTACGGCGAGAAAGTCAAAGTCGGCGCGGGCAACGTCGTTGACGCCGAGGGCTTCAGATTTTTAGCCGACTGCGGCGCCGATTTCGTGAAGGTCGGCATCGGCGGCGGCTCTATCTGCATCACCCGCGAAACGAAGGGCATAGGCCGCGGCCAGGCGACGGCGCTTATCGACGTCTGCGCCGAAAGGGACAGATATTTTGAGGAAACGGGCGTATATATCCCCGTCTGCTCTGACGGCGGCATAGTTTACGACCACCATATGACTTTAGCGCTCGCCATGGGCGCCGACTTCCTTATGCTCGGCAGATACTTCGCGCGCTTCGACGAAAGCCCGACGAACAAGGTCAGCATAGGCGGCACCTATTATAAAGAGTATTGGGGCGAGGGCTCGGCAAGGGCGCGCAACTGGCAGAGGTACGACCTCGGCGGCGACAAAAAGCTGTCATTTGAAGAGGGCGTAGACTCTTACGTGCCTTACGCCGGAAGATTAAAAGACAACGTCGCCCTGTCATTGAGCAAGGTGCGCTCTACCATGTGCAACTGCGGCGCGCTTACTATACCCGAGCTTCAGAAGAAAGCCAAGCTCACCCTCGTTTCCTCGACCAGCATAGTCGAGGGCGGCGCGCACGACGTCATTCAGAAAGAAAAAAGCGCCGCAGTAAAGTAAGGCAAGCTTACGCTTGCGTGAACAAGGAAACACGCCTTCGGCGCGTCGATATATTTAGGCTGTCGCCGAAATTCGATATACGCTTGCGTATACCTCGCCGAAGGCAAGATATACCGCAAGCGTTCGATATAAGCTTGCGTTATACCTCGCCTGCGGCGAGATATACCACAAGCTTTCGAGATATTTCGCTTTGCGAAATAAGAAAGGTGCGCGGCGGCGCCGCGCCTATTGATTAATGCGCCGCAGGCGCATACCTTGTTTACTTGTTTCGCCCGTTTTTAACATAGATCGCCCGCGGCGAGGTATGTTAAAACGCGAAACATATCGAACGTTTTCCGGATACGTCGCCGCAGGCGAGGTGTCCGAAAACGTATATCGAACGGGCGAAGCCCGTATATCGAATATCCGCGTAAGCGGATATATATCGATAAAAAAGCTTGTCAGAAAACAAGCTTTTTTCGTGTACTTTTTCCTATTTTTAAAAAAATCTTGTATTCTTTCGCTTTTTGTGGTATTATGATATGGTTACTATCTATGTGTAAAGGCGGTGGGTCTTTCTTGTCACTTTTCAAAAAGGAAAAAAAGAATAAGGAAGAGGAAGAGAACAAGCAGGAAGAGCTTCAGAAAGAGGCTGTGCGCGACGTTCAGCCTACCGTCCGGCTCGACCAGAACCGCATGGGCGGCGTCTACTTAAAGCTTTACCGCTGGGTCTTTTCGGTAAGTCTCAATTTTGATTCTTATCAGATAGAGTCGGGCGACGGCGACTATTCGGGCGGCGTTCTTTCGGTGCGCGGCCGGTACGGCTCTTTAGTTGAGCTTTTAAAAGAGAAGATACTGCCCGATCAGCAGAGCCTTTTTTCCGACGTCTTTTCGCTTGAGGGGCTTCGCGCGGCGTACTCCGAGGGCAGAAGCTACGTTTCATATCTGTTTTACGGCAATTTCGACGCCGTCCCCGAGGGGGAAGAGCCGAAGTACGACTGGTTCGAGTTCCGCGCCGAGCGCATCCCCGACGTAAATCCCGAAAAGCTTCAGTTACTCTTTTACGTCCGCAGGGCGCTTTCCGAGACGGACGACGGCAGTTTAAACAAAGTCGAAGAGATACCGCAGAAAGAGGACGGCTCGGGCTACGACTGGGCTGAGATACGCAACGAGCGTCTTATAAACAACGACAAGATAATATATTTCGAGTACGACGTCGTAAACGATATCATGTTCACCCACCGCGGCGGCGGCGGTGAAAACAAGCACGCCGAGCTTCGCGAAGAGCGCTTTTTGCGCAACGTCGCTTCGCACAGCGACCAGCTTATCTTCCACGAAAGCGTCAAGGCGGTCGAGTACGTTTTAAAGACCGCGGCGGCCGGTAAAACGACCTCGGCCGAGATACTTTACCGCAAAGACGGACTCCGCGGCGCGCCCTTCAACTATTATATGATGGAAGGCCGCCCGCTTGAAGAGATAGGCAAGCCGACGTGGGTCTTCGGCTCTCTTAAAAACGTCGACGAAGAGGTAAAGACGCGCGACCAGAACAAGGAAATGTTCTCGCAGATAGACGCCATGCTCTCTCACATGTACTCGAGCATGTTCCAGATAGACACGGGCAAAAAGGTCATATATCATATAGTAAAGTCGGAAACGGGCTACGAGCGTGAGAAGAATCCCCCGACGATCGAGGGTTATATAAAGAGGATAATCGACTCTAAGGCGGTCTTTCCCGCCGACGCGCGCGAATACAAGCGCTGGCTCGAGCCGGGCTATCTGCAGAGAAAGACTCTTACGGGCCCGTACGAATTCGAGGCGCGTTTAAAGCTTCGCGGCGACTCCGACTACCGCTGGTATTCCGAGTACATAACGGCGGTCGAGGGCAGGCAGGGCGTTTACGTCCGCATGCGCCGCGACATAGACGACACGCACAAGATGCGCGAGCAGAGCTTCGTAATGGAGGAACAGCTCCATTTCGCCGAATATAACCGCTCGGTGCTCGACACCATGGCGTCCCTCGTCGAGTTCCGAAACGTCGAAAGCGGAATGCACGTCACCCACGTGCGTATGCTTACGAATATGCTTCTCACCGACATCGCGAGAAGAAGCCCCGAAATGGGCGTCACGCAGAAGGTCATCGACCTTTATTCCCAGGCGTCCACCGTCCACGACATAGGCAAGGTAACGGTGCCCGACGCGATACTTAATAAGCCGGGCAAATACACCGCCGCGGAATACGCCGTGATGAAGACGCACACTACAAACGGCGCGCTTATAGTCGACAAGCTTGACATGCACGGGCTTGACGAACTGAAGGCGTGCTGCCGCGACGTCGCCCTTCACCATCACGAAAGGTACGACGGCGGCGGTTACCCCGAAGGGCTCGTGGGCGACCAGATATCCCCGGGCGTTCAGGCGGTGTCGATAGCCGACGTTTACGACGCGCTCGTCAACGTGCGCTGCTATAAAGAGGCGTTCGGCTACGACGAAGCGAGAGATATGATATTAGACGGCAAGTGCGGCGTTTTCAACCCCAAGATGTTAGAAGCCTTCAAGGCGTGCGAGCCGCGCATGCGCGAAATGTATCAGACCGGCAAGAAAGAATTTACAACGGCGGAGCAGACGGCCGCGGAAGCTCTTATTTCCAATCAGCCTGCGTATACTTCACCAGAGGAGGTAACCAATGGCTGATCCGCTCAAAATAAAAAGCGGGACGAGGATGCAGATAGCTTTTGACGTTCCGCTTGACAAAGACCCCGCTTTCGAACTCGTCTGCACGTTCAATAA
>JAFSVO010000108.1 GCA_017444965.1 Clostridia bacterium
ATGTTCACTTCGTGAATGATGTAAAACGCTTCGCGTTTAATGATGTGCAAGGCTTCGCCTTGCATTAAGGTATGCGCCTGCGGCGCATTAACAGATAGGCGCGCTTTGCGCGCAAAAGCTAAATTGAAGCCTTGCGGCTTCAGCTAAATTATGAGCAAAAGCTCATAGCTAAATTGCGGACTGCGTCCGCAGCTAAATTAAATTCGCAGATAGCTCGGCGAAGCCGAATTTAGCTGACCAAAGGTCAATTTAGCTTGACGGAGTCAAATTCAGCTCGCGCAAAGCGCGAATTTAGCTGCGTCAGCGCCTGCGCTCGCGGCGCTTATAATTCCCGAAAAGGGGGACAAGTAAAAAATGGAAAAACACACTTTATCAAACGACGGCAGGCGCCTGACGCCCTACTTGACGGCCTTCGGCGCGTGGGCGCTGGCGTTCGGCTGCGCCGTGGGGCAGGGGGCGTTCGTCATGCCCGGCACGGTATTTCTGCCGATGGCGGGGCCGCTCGGCACCGCGATAGGCATAGGGCTCGGGGCGCTCGTTATGCTCGTGCTCGCCTACAACTACCACTACCTTATGAACAGGTACCCCGACTGCGGCGGCACTTACACCTATACCAAAAAGGCGTTCGGCTACGACCACGGCTTTTTGAGCGCGTGGTTCCTTATCATGTGCTACGTAGCCATACTGTGGGCGAACGCGACGGCACTGCCTATTGTCGCGCGCACCCTTTTGGGCGGCGCCTTTCAGTTCGGCTTTCATTACGAGATAGCCGGCTTCCACGTGTATTTAGGCGAGATACTTCTCGTCGTCGCGGCGCTCGTTATCGGCGCGCTCTTCTGCGCGCGCCGCTCGCTCGGCGGGTTCATGCAGATACTTATGTGCGTCGTCTTATGCGCGGGCGTCGCTTTATGCGCCGTCGCGGCGTTTACGCGGGCTGACGCCGCGCCCGTCTTTGATATTCCTTTCGCGCCGGACAAGGGCGCCCTGTTCGGCGTTTTTACCATTTTCGCTTTAGCCCCGTGGGCTTACGCGGGGTTTGAGTCGGTCTCTCACTCGGCGGAGGAAGCGAAGTTCGACCTTAAAAAGACCTTCCGCATCCTTGTAACGGCTTTGCTGATCGCGGCGGTCGTTTACGCGGCGCTCTCGATGCTCGCCGTGACCGCCTTCCCCGAAGGGATCGGGAGCTGGACGGAATACGTAAATAAGCTCGGCGACTTTTCGGGCGTTGAGGCGCAGCCGACCTTCTTCGCCGCGCATACGGCTTTGGGGCAAGTCGGCAGAATAGTAATAGGGCTTGCCGCCATATTCGGCATATTCACGGGTATCATCGGCAACTATATAGCCTTAAGCCGCCTTCTTCACAACATGAGCCGCGACGGCATGATGCCGCGGCAGCTCGGCAAAATAGACGGGAACGTTCCGCGCAGAGCCGTTCTGTGCATTCTTCTGATATCTCTCGTAATACCCTTCTTCGGGCGCGTCGCAATAAGCTGGATAGTCGACGCGACGACCGTCGGCGCGACTATCGCGTACCTTTTCACCTCGGCTTCGGCGTACAAGACGGCGCGTGAGGACGGGAACGGGAAAGCGCGCGTCTCGGGTATCGCGGGGCTTGTCGTTTCGGCGTTTTTCGTGATAGCCTTCCTTGTGCCTAATCTTATATCGGTAAAAACGCTGGCGACGGAATCCTATCTTATTTTAGCCGTATGGAGCATTCTGGGCTTCGTCGTTTTCCGCGCCCTTCTCGCGCGCGATACCGAGAGGCGGCTCGGCCGTTCAAACGTCGCCCTCGCGGTCATGGCGGGCGTTATCATCTATACGTCGAGCGTCTGGCTCTTGCAGACGGTCGACGCCTCGGTCGACAATTCGGCGGCGAGCCTCGGCGAGCATACGCGGCACGTTCTTGTACAGCACGTTGACGTCGTTTTAACGGTAGCCATGCTCGTTTTGGTGTTTATCATCGTCGCGACTCTCATCTTCCTTTTCCTCATTTATTCGCGTATTCAGAAGCGCGAAAGGCAGGTCGAGGTGGAAAAGGCGCTTGCAGAGGAAAGCTCGCGCGCGAAAACGAGCTTTCTTTCCAACATGAGCCACGAGATAAGAACGCCGATGAACGCTATTATCGGGCTTGACAACATAGCCCTGCGAAACCGCGACCTTTCGCCCGAAACGCGCTCACAGCTTGAAAAGATAGGCGCTTCCGCCAAGCACCTTTTGGGGCTTATAAACGACATTCTCGACATGAGCCGCATAGAGTCGGGCAGAATGACGCTTAAAAACGAAGAGTTCTCTTTCCGCGAGTTTTTAGACCAGGTCAACGTGATGATAAACGGCCAGTGCGTTGACAAGGGGCTTCGCTACGAGTGCAGCATAAACGGGCGCGCCGCCGACTATTACTACGGCGACGATATGAAGCTGAAGCAGGTGCTTATCAACGTGCTCGGCAACTCGGTCAAGTTCACGCCGGCGCCGGGCGAAGTCACCCTTACCGTCGAAAAGGACGAGGGCGATAACGTAACGTTCGTCATGCGCGACACGGGCATAGGCATGGACAAGGAGTTCATACCCAAGATATTCGAGGCCTTCTCGCAGGAGGATATGACGGCGCACAACCGCTACGGCGGCACGGGGCTCGGCATGGCTATAACCAAGAACTTCGTAGAGATGATGGGCGGCGCGATAACCGTTGAAAGCGAAAAGGGCGTCGGCTCGACCTTTACCGTGACGGTGCCTTTGAAGGCGTCCGACCGCGTGTTCACGCCCGACAGCACGGCGGCTTTGCCCGAGGGGCTTCGCGCTTTCGTCGCCGACGACGACGAGATAGCATGCGAGCACGCCTGTACGGTTCTTTCGGCGCTCGGTATAAACGCCGACTACGACGTGTCGCCCGCGTCGGCGCTTAAAAAGCTCAGAGCCGCGGCGGAGGGCGGCGAGCCCTACGACGTCCTTCTTACCGACTACAAGATGCCCGACTTAAACGGGCTTGAGCTGACGCGCGCCCTGCGCTCCTTTGACGGCGGAAAGACGGCTGTCATAATGCTTACGGGCTATAACTGGGATATAATCGACGAAGAGGCGCGGGGCGACGGGGTAGACGCCATTATGGCGAAACCCCTTTTCACCGAGGTGCTTTTAAAGCAGATACACGCGGCGCTTCGCGCGCACGGCGTTATCGAGGCGCCGGCGGAAGAGGCGAAGGAAGAGACTCACGCCGAATACGACCTTTCGGGCAAGCGCGTGCTTATGGCTGAGGACGTCGACCAGAACGCCGAGATACTCGCCGATCTTTTGGATCTTGAGGATATCGAGGCGGAGCGCGCCGCCACCGGGCAGGAAGCGCTCGATATGTTCGCCAAAAGCGGCGTCGGGTACTACGACTGTATCCTTATGGACGTGCGCATGCCGGTCATGGACGGGCTTGAGGCGACCCGCCGCATAAGGGCGCTTGATAAGGCGGACGCGAAGACGGTGCCTATTATCGCTATGACGGCGAACGTTTTCGACGAGGACGTCGAACGGTCGAAGGAAGCCGGCATGAACGAGCATCTGTCCAAGCCTATCGAGCCCGAGAAGCTGTATGAGACGATGGGGAGGCTTATTGCTCTGAGGGAGCAATAAGAAATGATGTATTCACTGCGTGAATATGATGTTCACTTCGTGAATGATGTAAAACGCTTCGCGTTTAATGATGTGCAAGGCTTCGCCTTGCGTTAAGGTATGCGCCTGCGGCGCATTAATCAATAAATGCGGCGAAGCCGCATACCGAAACTTTCGCGAAGCGAAAACATCATTTTGCGCAGCAAAACATCATTTCGCGTAAGCGATACATCATTGTGAACGCAGTTCACAACATCACTGCGCGGCATAGGCGCAGAAAGAACTCAAAACTATGAACTAGGACGCGCCTGAGGCGCAACTATGAGTTACGCGGCTATGCCG
>JAFSVO010000109.1 GCA_017444965.1 Clostridia bacterium
CCTTTTTCAGAAGTCTGGCTTCTTTACCTTTGTTTTGAATACTCAAAACTCAAAAAAATCTCAGGGTCTTTCTTCGTCTTTCTTGGTGTTGTTTAATTTACAAAGTGCTTGTGCCCCACGCATTTCGGCGGTTAAAAAAACGACCTACTCTTGCGGGTGCTTAATTAAGATAACACACATGCTTTTCCTTGTCAAGCGGTTTTTTCAACTTTTTTCAAAAAAATTTACGTATTTCGACACCCTGCCCCAAAGCTCGGCTATTTTAAACCCGACGACGCATACCGCGCCGTCTTCGGTGACGAACGAGATCTCTTTTCCGGTAAGGCCCGGGACGGCGGAAAGCTCTTTTTCCGAGACGGCGGCGCAAAGAGGCGGAAAGACCACGCACCAGAAGTTTTTCCCCTTGCCCTCGCCTATCGTCACCCTTACGGCGTTATACCTGCCGCATGGCAGAGAAAAGGTGTCGTACCTTCGCGTATCGAACCATTCTTCGCCGCAGCTTACGCTGACTTTATATTCCCCCGCGGCGTCCTGCGCCGCTTTCTCTATATCCGAAAGCAGTTCGGGACAGACCGACTCATACCCCGACGCGGCTTTGAGCACGGCGTCGCGCACGCGCATTTTCAGCGCCTGGTCCTCTTCGCTGTCCGAGTTTGCGACGACGTGAAGCCGCGTAAGCTTGCTCTGCAGATCTGCCTGTATCCTTACGGGCGCCGCTATAAGAAGGGACAAAATAAAGGATACGGCAAGCGCTATCTCCCATTTACGGATCTTCATAAAAAAACACCGCCTTTCGCAGCTATTATTGCCGCGAGACGGTATTTTTAATCATTTTCCGGTATTTTATACGGGAAGCGCCCAAAAAGTCACGTTATTATCGCGTTTAAGCGCCGCCGCCGCCCTTTCCGCGTCCTTCGCGTTTTCAAAGACCCCGAAGACGGCGGAGCCTGAGCCGGTCATCTGCGCGCCGAGCGCGCCGAAGGCTTTGAGTCTTTCCGTCTCATCATTTATCTGCGGGCAGATATTTGAGGCGGCTTTCTGCAGGGCGTTGCCCATGCCCGAAGCAAGCTTACGAACGTTTCCGCTTTTTATAGCCTCAAGTATCGCGTCGGGCGGAGGGCAGACGCCCCCTGCCCTGTCGTATTCGGCGTACGCCTGCGGGGTGCCGACCGGGCTTAACGGCTTTACTATCGCGAAAGCGCAGGCAGGTATTGCTTTGAGGGGCGTTATTATCTCGCCTTTGCCGCGGCAGAGCGCTGTGCCGCCCGTTATACAGAACGGAACGTCCGCCCCTACGGAAAAGGCGACTTTTAAAAGCTCTTTTTTTGAAAGAGGCGAGCCGTATAATTTATTTAATTGTATAAGAGCCGCCGCGGCGTCGGCGCTGCCGCCCGCCATTCCCGCGCCGTCGGGGATATTCTTTATTATCTTTACGCTCGCGCCGCCTTTTATCCCGCACGCTTTAAAAAAGCCCGCCGCCGCGCGGAACGCCGTGTTTCTTTCATCGCGCGGTATGTGGGGCGCGTCGATTGATACGCTTATCCCGTCGGCTTTTTCTACGCTTACCTCGTCGAAGAGAGAGACTGTCTGCATGACAGTCGTTATCTCGTGATAGCCGTCGGGCAGGCGCCCGTTTACGTTCAGATATAAATTAAGCTTGGCGTACGCTTTCATATCGATCCATTCACCTCATATCGACCGCTTTTACGGGACAGAGTTCGTGACAGCAGTAGCACTTGATGCATTTCTTTTTGTTTAAGACAGCTTTGCCCTCTGTAAGCGTAAGCGCTTTTCCGGGGCAGGCGTTCACGCAGGTGGCGCACCCTACGCACCTGTCGCTTATTTCGGGATAGGGACGCAATCTTTCGCCTATGCGGTCGGACACTTTTTTCGGGATAACGCCGAGCGCCCTCCACATTCTTTTCCCTTTAAGCGCGGGCTGAAAGCGGGTCACCGGTATTTCGTCGCCCGCAAGGGAGGTATCCGTCAAAAGCCCGAGCTCCCTTGCGCGGCGACCGATGGGCGCGAGATCCGGGTCGAGCCCGCAGAGCTTCATCGCCTCTTCATCCGCGGCGAAGGGGTTTTCGGAGCCCAGTATAAAGCCCGCTTTTTTCGGCGTGCCGCCCGAGGGGCCGTTGCCCTCCATACCGTAAACGCCGTCTATTATGGAAAACGCGGGCTTTACCGTGCGGACCAGGTCGACTATCGCCGCCGCGAAATCCGCCGTTTGAGGGTAATTCGCGTGATACGCCGCCTTTGAAAGCCCGGCTACAGTGCCGAAAAGGTTTTTCGCGGCGCCGGTAAAATAGGTCAGCGAATGGGTCTTTGCCTTGGCGCAGCTTATCACGACGTCGCATTCCGAAACGGGGGCTATAAGCTCGAAGGCGCGCGTCTTTCCGTCGAGCTCCGCTTTAACGCTGTGCTGAGAGACGTCGAAATTCAAAGATGCGCCCGACATTTCCGCCGCCGCGGTCATCCCGCAGGCGTCGTAGACCCTTTTGAGCGCGCCGGGCGTATAAGGGCCGCCGGGGCTGTCGGCAATAGTCACGGCCGCCCCGTGAGAGATAAGATATTTTGCCGCCGACGCCGCGACGAAGGGATGAGTCGTCGCCGCCGCCTCGGGCTTTCGCGCCAGAAGAAGATTGACCTTTAACAGCACCTTTTTCCCCTTTAACGAAAGCTTTTCGGCGACGCCCGCGCCGTCAAATATCTTATAAACCGCTTTTTCAACTTTTTCGTATTCGTATCCGTCGCATTTCGCCGCGTAAACGGTATCCAAAAAAGCTCACCTCTGTTTTGTTTTTATTCCTATTTTATCAGTATAACATATTTTCGCCGTTTTGTGGAAAGATATTTCAAAAGGAGGTTTTCAAATGGACAAAACAGCATTGACGCTTGCTATAATAGGCGCAATAAACTGGGGACTTATAAGTCTTTTTAAGTTCGACCTTGTCGCGTGGATATTCGGTGGACAGACCGCCGTTTTATCGAGAATAATTTACGGTCTCGTATTCATCGCGGGGCTTTGGTGCATATCTCTTTTATTCCGCGACCTGCGCGACAGACGCGAGGCTTAAACGCCCGGGCGGTAAAACCGCCCGTTTACTTAAACGCGGTTTTGTAGTATAATAAATATAGTTATAAGATCGCATGAATTGAAAAGTCTTCGACTTTTCGTGAATTGCGCCGATTTACGGCGCATACCGAAATGAACGC
>JAFSVO010000011.1 GCA_017444965.1 Clostridia bacterium
ACAGAGACCGGCGCGCCCGCGCCCGTCGAAGCGATTGACGGCCCCGCGGAAGAGACCGCGCCCGAAGCCGAAGAGGCGGTCGGGGATAACGGCGCCGCGGACGGAGAGCCCGGCGAGTCGACCGAGGAGGCGGAAAGAAAGCCCGACGGTGAGAACGGCGGAGAGACCGCCTCCGAAGAGACGCCCGAAAAGGACGGAGAGGACGGACAGAACGCCGATTTCGGCACCTTTGCCGATATTGAAGAGTCTTTGCCGGAGGACGGGTCCGCCGAAGAGGACGTCGGGCCCGACGGTGAAACCGCGGGCGAAAAGCCCGCGTCCGAAAAGGCGGGCGGCGTAGAATTCGAGGACGACGGCGCCGAAAAGGACGGAAAGTCGTTCACCCGCAAGCCCTATCACGAAAGGTATTATCTGCTCTTCGGCGGCAAGAGCGAGCCCGCTTTCACAGACCTTGACGGAACCCTTGAGATACTTAAAAAGCTCGTCGGCTCCGACACGGCGCTCAAGCAGGCGCGCGAGGGCAAAAACTTCGCCGACATGTACGAAAACGGCTGCGATCCCTCATCCGAGAACGGCCGTTACTGCGCCTTCTGCGGCAAGCCGTTAAAGGCGGGCGATCACGAGCGCCTGTCCGACGGCAGGGAAAGATGCATGACCTGCGGAAAGACCGCGGTAAAATCGCTTTCCGAGTTCGAGTCGCTTTACAGAGAAGTGCGCGAAAATATGGAAAAGTTCTTCGACATCAAGCTGACCACGCGCGTAAAGGTATGTATGGTAAGCGCGAGGAAGCTGCGGAAAGAGCTTGACGGCGGCTCCTTCGTGCCCGGGCAGAAGCTTAAGCTTCAGGGCTTCGCGCGGAGCGCGAACGGCAAATACAGCATTTACGTCGAAAACGGCGCGCCGCGGCTTTTGTCGGTAATGACCATGGCGCACGAGCTTACCCATATCTGGCAGTACACCAACTGGGACAGGCGCAAAATGCTGCTCGCCTACGGCAAGGACGGACTTTTGGAGTGCGCCGAGGGTATGGCGAAATGGGCTGAGATACAGTATACCTATCTCATTTCCGAAAGCGTGACGGCAAAGAGGAACGAGATACTCACCGAGCTTCGCGACGACGAGTACGGCAGGGGCTTCGTAAGATACAAGCAGCAGTACGGTATGTCCGAGGGCTCTTCGCTCGACATAGGCGACACGCCCTTCGAGCACAAAAACAAACCCTTAAACGACTGACAGACCCGGTTTTCCCGCGCGGCAAAAGCGCCGCGCGGGAAAATAACGGAAAAAATTGCCTTTTTAAAAGGCGGCAAGGAGAAAAATATGAAAAAGACCGTAAAGATAATTTCGGCGGCGATAGCGCTTATTACTCTCGCCTGCCTTCTCGCGGCTTGCGGCAAAACCCTGAACGGCACGTACGAATCGGAGGGGATCATACCTCAGTCCTTCACGTTTGACAAGGACGGGACCGTCACCTTCTCGGCGTTCGGCGTAGACGCCGCGACGGGCACCTACAGGATAGAAAAGGACAAGCTGATAATAACCTATTCCATCCTCGGCTTCAGCACCGATCTTGAGCAGAGCTTCAAAAAGAACGGAAACACGCTGATAATCGGCGGCACCGAGTTCGTAAAGAAGTAAACGGGTGAAAATGAGAAAAGCGGTTTGTATCATTCTTTGCGCCGTAATGCTGACGTGCGCGGCTTTCGCGGCGGAGCTTTACGTGGATACCTTAAAGATAAGCACCGACGTGCCGCCTGTGATAATCGACGGCAGGACTTTCGTGCCCTTCCGCGCGCTTTTCGAGGCGCTCGGAGCGACCGTCGAATGGGAACAGGAAACGAAAACGGCGACGGCTCTGCGCGGCGACACGACGATAAAAATGATCATCGGCAGCAAAACGGCTTACGTGAACGGCGAAGAGTACGTTCTCGACGTGCCGCCGCAGATAGTCGAAAGCAGAACGATGGTGCCCGTGCGCTTCATCGGCGAATCGCTTTCGTGCGAGGTCACGTGGTACGCGAAAACCAAGACGGCGGCTGTAGCCGACAAGATGAAGGGGCAGAAGATATACGTTACCCAGACGGGCAAAAGGTATCATTACGACAGCAGTTGCAACGGCGGCACCTATTACGAGGCGACCCTGTCCGAAGCGATGGGCAGAGGGCTTACGCCCTGCAACAAGTGCGTGCTGAAGTAACGGGAAACGCGCCCGCGGCTTGAATTATACCCCTTCGGGTATGATTTATTTGTGAGAATTTGTCGAAAAAGGTCGTAATTATGAAAGAAAACGAAAACGAAAGCCGCTGCGGCGGGACCTGCGGGGAAAGCTTTTCCGCCTGCTTTATGGACGGCGCCGCCGTTCCCAAAAGCCGCCCCAAGCCCCAGAAAGACGCGCCCGAAAAAGAAAAAAACGCGGAACGCGATAAAAATAACGAAAAACCACGGGGTGAAGTATGAAGATTTTTAAAAGAACGGTTTGTATGCTGCTCGCTTTGTGCGCGGTCCTGTGCTGCGCGCCGGCGACGTTTGCCGATGAAGAGGAACTGCCGCGCGCGACGCCGACCGACTTAAGCTTTGAGCGTCCGCCCGTGACGCCGACCGATACGCCCGCGTCCGAAGCGCCGGGCGACGAAGAGATGCCGAAGGCTACCCCGACGGATATAACCTTTGAGCGGCCGCCCGTGACCCCGACAGACGTAAAGCCGGCGACGCCGACCAACGTTCCGTCAAACGGCAAGCCGCCCGCAACGCCGACCAATATCCCGAAAAAGCCCTCAAAGCCGGGAAACAAGCCCGGGGATAAGCCCGCGGACAAGCCGGACGGGAAACCGGGAGGCCCGGGCGCGCCGTGGGAACATGAGCCCGCGTCGCCGACAGATTACGAGCCGGAATATCCCCCCGCGTCGCCCGACGAGATACAGCCGGAAAAAATCGATATAGGCGCTTTTATCGCGAGAATAATAAAGGCCATAGTCGAGGCGATAAAGAAGCTCTTTACGTCCTTGCTTGGAATTAAATAACGCAAGACAGGGGACGGTTCTCTGTCTTAATGCGGAATGAGGAATTAGGAACGCGGAATTAGGAATTGTTTTCCGTCAGCCGAATAAAGATTTGCACGCTGTGTACTGAAGGACACAGCGTGCTTTTTATGACGTTCTGCCCGCGCCGAAGGCGCGTATTGAATAAATGCGGCTTTGCCGCATACCTTAATTGTTCGCGAAGCGGACACATCGTTGAAAGCGAAGCTTTCACATCGTTGCGAAGCACATCGTTTTTCGGCGCGAGCCGAAAACATCGTAAAAATCCGAAATAATTTCGGATTTTTTTATTTTCCGGGGTGAGATGCGCCGCGCGATTTGATAGCATTGAATTGAAGAAGCGAGGGACGGGCGCGCGGCGCAGTTATATTCGCCTGCGGCGAGTTATATTGCTTCGCAGTTATATTCGGCTGTCGCCGAGTTATATTGCGCTTCGCGCAGTTTATGGGCGAATATAATATAACTTTGCGGCTATGCCGCGAAATATAACTGACACGTAAGTGTCAATATAACTGCCGCCAAAGGCGGCAATATAACTTTTTCGTCTCTTCCCGCGCGATTTGATAGCATTGAATTGAAGAAGCGAAAGCGCGCCTGCG
Organism: Clostridia bacterium; assembly: GCA_017444965.1. Taxonomy (GTDB): domain Bacteria; phylum Bacillota; class Clostridia; order Oscillospirales; family Butyricicoccaceae; genus RGIG3513. Next base: position 3,638 of record JAFSVO010000011.1, read on the forward strand.
GCGCGGTCGATATGCGCTTCGCGCGGTCGATATACGCTTGCGCAGCAAGCGTTCGATATAAAGGCTTCGCCTTTTCGATATAAGCTTGCGTTATACCTCGCCGAATGCGAGATATTCCACAAGCTTTCGATATATTTCGCGCTGAAAGCGCGAAATAAGAAAACGGAGGGATAATACGTTGAAAAAGAAAAAAGAAGCGCTCACCCCGGAAAAGGTCGGGGAACTCGCGGACGCCTACTTCGACGCCTGCGCGGGAGAGGTCGTCAGGCGCGAGGACGGGGAGATACTGCTCGACAAAAACGGCAGGGAAACGCGGCGCGGCGCGCGCCCGCCCACGCTTTCGGGACTTGCGCTGGCGTTGGGCTTTTCGTCGAAGGAGGAGCTTACGGGCGACTTATGCGGCGAAGAGCTTAAACGCGCCCTTTTACGCGCGCGCCTGCGCGTCGAGCAGTACGCCGAAGAGCGCCTTTTTGACCGCGAGGGCAAAAGCGGCGCCGAGTTTGAGCTTCGATCAAACTTCGGCTGGCAGGACGGCGGCGCGGCGGCGCAGCTGTCATCCGGCAAGATAGTTATTCCGGATATTGAGGAAAGGTCGGATGACTGATATTATCCGGGCGCCGGCGCAGGCGGCGCAGCTAAATTCGCGCTGTGCGCGAGCTGAATCTGACTTCGTCAGGCTAAATTGCTTCGCAGCTAAATTGACCTACGGTCAGCTTTGGGCGCGGATTTAGTTAACCGAAGCCGCAAGGATTCAATTCAGCTTTTATAAATGAAAAGAGGGATCATCCGATGACTGATATTATCTGGGCGCCGCAGGAAAAGCAGCGCATATTTATGTCGCGCCCCGAGTACGAGGCGCTTTACGGCGGCGCCGCGGGCGGCGGAAAATCGGACGCGCTGGTCATCGAGGCGCTTCGGCAGGTCGAGATCCCATACTACAAGGCGCTTATCCTGCGAAAGACCTTTCCCGAGCTTTCCGAGCTTATCGAAAAGTCGCAGAACTACTACCCGCGCGCGTATCCCGGGGCGAGGTACAACGCGTCTTCCCACACCTGGCGCTTCCCGTCGGGCGCGAAAATTGTCTTCGGCGCGATGCAGCACGAAGAGGACAAAACGCGCTATCAGGGGCGCGCTTTCGACTTTATCGCCTTCGACGAGCTGACCCATTTCACGCGCGACGAGTACGTCTATATGTTCTCGCGTAATCGCCCGAACGGTCCCGGCACGCGGGTCTATATAAGGGCGACGGCAAACCCCGGCGGAGTGGGGCACGCATGGGTCAAGGAGCGCTTCATCACCGCGGCGCCGCCGCTGACGCCGGTAAAGTCGGTCGTTTCCTGGCGCGAGCCGGACGGGAAGATACGCGAGAAGGCGCAATACCGTGTTTTCGTGCCCTCGACCGTATTCGACAACGGCGCGCTGATCAAAAACGATCCTCTTTACGTTTCGCGGCTCGCCGCCCTGCCTCACGGGCTTCGCGAAGCGCTTTTATACGGTGACTGGGACAGCTTTTCGGGCCAGGTGTTCGCCGAATGGAAAAACGACCCCGCGCATTACGGCGACAGAACGCGCACGCACGTTATCGCGCCCTTTAAGATCCCGCGCGAGTGGGGCGTCTGGTGTTCCCTCGACTGGGGTTACTCGAAGCCCTTTTCGGTCGGGTGGTACGCGGTCGACCCCGAGCGGCGCCTTTACCGTATCCGCGAATACTACGGCTGTACGGGCACGCCCGACGAGGGGCTTTTGCTCGAGCCGTCCGCCGTCGCGCGCGAGATACGGCGGATAGAGGAAGAAGACCCGAATCTAAAGGGCAGGCGCATACAGCGCGTGGGCGACCCCGCGATATGGAACAGCGACGGCACAGAGAGCATCGGCGCGCTTTTCGAGCGAGAGCGGGTGTATATAAGGCCGGGGAAAAACGCGAGGATAGCGGGAAAAATGCAGGCGCATCACCGGCTGGCGTTCGACGCCGCCGGCAAGCCGGGGCTTTACGTCTTTTCGACCTGCGGGAATTTTATAAGGACCTTCCCCGCGCTCAATTATTCAAAAAGCGACGTCGAAGACGTCGATACCTCGCAGGAGGACCATATCTACGACGAGCTGCGCTACGTCTGCATGGAAAACCCGGTGGCGCCAAAGGCGCCGCTTGCGCCGGCGTTCGCAAAGAATGATCGCTTCGACCCGCTTGAAAGACTTGATTATATGAAGGTGCTTTGAGCGCCGCACAGCGCCCGCGGCGCGGCGCAATGAAATCTTTTGCCTTGCGGCAAAAGGTGAAATAATTTGCTCCGCAAATTGTGAGATCGCCTGCGGCGGTGAAATCGTGAACTGCGTTCACGGTTAAGGTGTGCGCGAAGCGCACGGAATAAAAAAATCGCGGTCAAAGACCGCGATTTTGTATATTTTATCCCGGCGTGGGGTCAGTCGAGAAGCTTTTGAAGAAGCGGGAGGAGGAAGTGCATAAAGAGCAGGAGTATGATGAGGAAGCTGAAGTTGAACGCCGAGAATTGCGCGATATACTCCCGCGTTTTCCCGGGGTTGAGTTTTGTGTACTCGCGGAAGGTGATAAGACTTGCGAGCGAGGCGATAAGCGTTCCGACGCCGCCTATGTTCACGCCGACGAGCAGCGCCGGGTAATTGCTTGTGAACTGCGACAGCAGTATCGCCGAGGGCACGTTGCTTATGATCTGGCATGACAGCGTGCTGAAAAGCAGAGTGTTTTTCTGCATAAGTCCCGACATAAACTCGCGGATGACGTCTATACGCGACATATTGTTCGAGAAGATGAAGAAGAACACAAAAGTGAGAAGAAGCGGATAGTCGACCATTTTAAGCGCTTTGGGGTCGAGTATCAGCAGCGCGGCGGGTATGACTATAAGTCCTATCCAGTAGGGAACGCCGCGGAAGACTATGACTATCGCCAGCGCGAAAAGCGCCAGATAAATAAGCGCGCGCGCTATCGGCAGCTTGAGCGTTTCGTCCTCAAGGTGCAGCGGCTCGTCGCGTTTTACGAAAATAAGGCAGCACACCGAGAACAGAACGACCGAAAGCAGGAAGGGCGGCGTCATGATCAGTATAAACTCTTTCGTCGGGATCGAGAACTTTGTGTAAAGGTAGAGGTTCTGCGGGTTCCCGAAGGGGGTCAGCATTCCGCCCAGGTTGGCGGCGATGTTCTGCATTATGAAGGTGAACGCCATGTATTTTTCCTTGTGCGTCGTCGTAAGCACGAAGAAGCCTAAGGGAAGGAAGGTCAGAAGCGCCATGTCGTTCGCTATCAGCATAGAGCCGATAAACGTTATGTAGACGAGCGCGAGTATGCTCGCCTGCGCGGTTTTGAACATCTGAACGACTTTTCGCGCCAGCATATAGAAGAAGTTTATTCTTCTGAGAGCGCAGACGACCGCCAGGACGCAGAACAGACACGTCAGCGTCTTGTAGTCGATGTAATGCAGATATTCCTTGTCGACGGGGACGAATATCGCCGAAACCGCCGCCGCGATAAACGCGATAACCATTACGACGTTCTTCTTTAAAAAGGCCTTTATTTTATCCCCGGCGCTTTCTTTCGCCTGATCCATATAATTTTATGCGTCCTTTTCATCAATGTCTTTCACGGTGATATGATTGCTGCGGCAGTAGTTCCAGATAGCCGAGTTCTCTTCGCAATATACGACGACCTTGTCCTCGCACCCGTCGAACAGACCCCAGCCGAGCTCCTTGACCGAGCTTGGAACGACAAGCTTTTCAAGGCTGCTGCACCCGCGGAAGGCGCAGTCGTCTATCTTTTCGACGCTGTCGGGTATCTCGACCTCGTCGAGAAGCACGCAGTTGGAGAACGCGCCTTCACCGATGGAATGCACGCTGTCGGGAATGGTTATGCGGTTAAGCTTGCGGCATTCGCAGAACGCCCAGTCGCTTAT
>JAFSVO010000110.1 GCA_017444965.1 Clostridia bacterium
GAGCTCTTTTAAAAGCTCCTCGCGCAGTGCGGCGATATCAACTCCGTTTTCTGCTTCTTTTGTAACCGTTTTAGTCATTTGCGTTCTTCCTTTCTTTGTAGAAATACTGCGTATTTCATGAATTGCACTTTAAGAGTGCGTGAATTGCGCCTGCGGCGCATAACATACAACCCTTTGGGTTGATTACATACAGCCTTCCGGCTGATTACATGCGCAGCGAAGCTGCAATTACATACATCCCTTCGGGATGATTTCACAGGGTATGCGCCTGCGGCGCATTTATCAATAGGCGCGAAGCGCACCTTGTGAAATCAAGGCGAAGCCTTGTATGTAATGGGCGCGAAGCGTTGAATGTAATCGCCGCAAAGCGGCGTATGTAATCAAAGCGTAAGCTTTGTATGTGATCAGTCCGCAGGACTGCATTTGTCAATAATGCGGCGAAGCCGCATACCTTAATTGTTCGCGCAAGCGAACACATCGTTTGCCGAAGGCAACATCGTTGCGAAGCACATCGTTTTTCGGCGCAAGCCGAAAACATCGTTGCGCCCCGGCGCTTTGCGCCCGGAAAGGGCGCAAAGTCCGAGGCGGCGGGCGCTTTAGTTCGCGTTTCCGTCGTTAAAGGTCGAGCAGCTTTCTACTCTTACCATATACTCTTCGACAAGGCGCTTCGCGACCTTAGACGCCTTCCAGCCGACCGTCGCCCTCTGGTTTAACGGGTCGGCGGTGCCGGCGCTCCCTAACTGCTTGACGATGTGGGAAAGCCCCTCGCCGGCAATTTCGGTCGTGCCGTAGGCGTTTTCGCCGAGTATAAGCGTCGCGTACACGTCGCGGCCTTTATCTCCCGCCTCGCCGGGGTAAAGGACGTCGTTTGCGGCGACCGCGGCGGCGAGGTTTTCGGTAAGCGTCAGCACCTTTGAGGCGACCGACTCTACCGTATAAAGGTAGTTGCCGATTATGACCTTTCTTCCGACGAGCGCCTGCGCCTGCGCGGCCGTCATATCCTCGGTCACGGTGACCGTCTTAGTGCCCGAAGAGGAGCTTGATGCCGCCGTAAGATTACGGACGGGCGCCGTTTCGCCGTCGGCGCAGAGAAGGTCGGGTGCGTGGAAGATCTTGGCTTCGCTCGTTTCGATAAAGCGGCAGCCGGCTATCTTGCCTATCTCGCCCGAGTACGTGTTTTCGGCGTTCGCGTAGGTGTGGGGCGCCTTCCAGTCGGGGTCGTTCATAAGGTCGTAGGCGCAGTCCTGGTTTATGATGGCGACGTACGAATCGCCGAACTTTTCGGCGTTCATAGACTTAAGGTAACGCACGGCGCGCTTGACGTCGTCTACGGTAAGGTAGCAGTTGCCGGACTGAGCTCCGCCGGATAACTCGTATCTCGCGCTTTTCCCGCCCGAGAAAAGCACGTTCGTGCCGCCGCAGAGCACCTCGCGCGTCATGGTGTCGAGCGTTCTGCCCGCCTGCGAGCCCAAAAGCTTCATCGCCGAGACAAGGTTATTGTCGATCGCCGTCATAAGAAGCACGTCGGACAGCTCTATATAGCCGCCGTACTGCTCGACCGTCGCCGAAACGACGGATACGTTTAATTTCTGCCCCTCGGGCGTGACGCCCTCGCGCAGCGACGCGGTTATCTTGGGCAGAGGGCTGAATCTGCGGAACTCAATAGTCTTGCCGCCGTTCTTGGGTATCGCCCTCTTCTGACCGAACTGGTCGTGAACGAGCTTCGGGGACGCCTGGTCGATAAGATAGTCGGAATAAAATTTCCTCATCTCGCCCGAAAGCCCGGGATCCTCGGTGGTGTTGGTGTTTCCGTCGAATAAATCAAGACGGAAATAAAGGTCGTTGGTTTTGATCATTTCTGTTTCTCCTTTTTAGTTTTTGAAAAGCTTTCCGCGCCCCGCAGGGCGCACAGTTATATTGCCGCTTACGCGGCAGTTATATTGTGCCTTACGGCACAGTTATATTTTGCGGCTTTGCCGCAAAGTTATATTATATTCGCTTCCAAAACTGCGCGAAGCGCAATATAACTTGTCCGTAGGACAAATATAACTGCGAAGCAATATAACTCGCCGAAGGCGAATATAACTGCTATCCGCCGTTTTTCGCTGCGCTTTAATCTCTGAAAGTCACTAACTCGCCGCGCAGCGAACGGCGGATAGCATCCTCGCGGTCTTTTTTGGTCAGGCGCGAGACGTCGTTTTTGATTATGAATCCCGAGCCCTGCGAAACGCCGTTTTCCGCGGGTCTCGCGCCTTTTTCCCGAAGCCGCGCGACGGTTTCGCGCTCGGCGTTCTCGGCGGCGCGGCGCGCCGTTTCCGCCAGAAGCTCGTCTATGTGCAGAAGCATATAGGCGCGCTCGGGCGTAACGCCCGCCTCAAGAAGACGGGGAAGCTCTTTTTCATCCTTATCCCGGACAGGGTCGAGCGTGGGCTTTTCGGGCGTTTCCGCCGCCTCCGCGTTCCTCTTTCCGTCTTCCCCGGCCGTCTCCTGCGCCGCCTCCTTTTCCGCCGAAAAATACGTATCCTTTAAAAAGGCGTCAAGTACCGAGGACGTCTCCTCCGCCTTGACCCCGTACTTTTCCGCGAGCCGCGCGACGACGGGATCGAAGCGTCTGACGCGCTCGGACAGCCGTTTCACCTCTTCCTCAAGACCTTTCGTCTCCTTGAATCTGCGGTTTATAAGATCCTGTATCCGTTTTTCGTCGATCTCCTTATGTGTGCGCACGAAGTCGTCATACTCTCTCTTAAGGTCGTCCTGCGCGAAAGCGCCTCTTTCGCGGTCCCCGGCGTCGGTCCCGCTGCCGGAAGCCTGCGCTTCCGGCGTTTGTATCGTATCGCCCGTGTCTTCCCGGCGGGCGGGACCGGGATCGCTTTCTGTCTCGCCCGAAGTTATCTCACAGCCCCCGGCGGGTCGCGGGCATGCCTCCGCGCCGCCGAAAAGCGTAAGGTCAAAGTTGATCGCGTTGTTTTCCATTTTATTTCTCCTTTATTTTATTGGTCGACGTCGCCGTCGAAGCTTACGAAAAGCGGAAAGGCGCGCGCCAGAGCGCAAAATCCGAAGGCGAAAGCGCCGAAAATAAGCCTTGCCCGCTCCCCGCCCGAAAATGAAAACCCGAACCTGCCCGGAGCGACGCTTTTGCTCAGTACCTTTATCTCCGGGTCACGCCCGGCGTACCCCGCGAGAGTACACGCCAGCGCCGATACCGCGGCGCAGCACTCGGGCGAGCCTGTCGCGTGCCCCCGCGCCGATATGCGGTATATTCCGTTTTCCTTTTTCGCCGTAACGTAAGTCATTTTCTCACCTTCCGTAATAAGCGCAGCTTTCGCCGCGCGTGAATTGAAAAATCATAGATTTTTCATGAATTGCGGGCGTAGCCCGCGTGAATTGAAAGCCCGAAGCTTTCATGAATTGCAAATCTTCGATTTGCATTAAGGTGCGCGCAAGCGCGCCTATCAATAGATGCGGCGTAGCCGCATACCTTGACCGTAAACGCGGTTCACGATTTCACCTTTTACCGCAAGGCAAAAGATTTCATTGCGCCGCCAGCGCCGCGCGCCCTATCCGCTTTCTGCATTTTAATCGTATCAAATCGCGCGGCAAGAGACGGAAAGGTTATATTGCCGCCTTTGGCGGCAGTTATATTGACACTTTCGTGTCAGTTATATTTTGCGGCAAAGCCGCAAAGTTATATTATATTCGCATCCAAAACTGCGCGAAGCGCAATATAACTCGGCGTAAGCCGAATATAACTGCAACGCAATATAACTCGCCGTAAGGCGAATATAACTGCGCCGCGCGCCCTATCCGCTTTCTGCATTTTAATCGTATCAAATTGCGCGGCGCATCTCACCCCGGAAAATAAAAAAATCCGAAAAATTTTCGGATTTTTTTATTTTATCCAATCCGACGGAACGGAGGCGCGGTATGTAATCACGCGCTCTGCGCGTGTATGTAATTGCCGCGCGCCGCGCGGCGGATGTAATCACGGCGAAGCCGTGTATATCATCGCGGCGAAGCCGCGTATATCATCACGCGCCCTGCGCGTGTATTATTCCTCTTCCTCCGTCGGCTTGATGACATGCAGCCTTTCGGCTGATCACATACGCCGCATTGCGGCGATCACGTCCATCCCTTCGGGATGATTTCACAAGGTGCGCGCTCCGCGCGCGCAGTTCCGCATTCCGCATTGATATGCGTTCCCTCTTCCCGATAACGAAAAGCACGCTGTGTCCTAAAAGACACAGCGCGCTTTTTCGCCCCTATTGACCCTCCGGCGATACCGAGGTATAATCAATATATCAATTCTCGGAGGGAAACTATGAAAAAACTGCTGTTATTCATACTTTCTGCCCTGCTTTTGTTTTCCTTTTCCGCGTGCGGCGGGATGATGGACGACGGGAGATTCAGAAAGATAGTCGGCAAGGGCGGAGAAACGTATAAGGTCGAATATAAGGAACTTTACGACGGCGTAAACGCCCTGTATATGATCGACAAGAAAAAAAGGGTCGTCTCCGTTCAGATCGGCGCCGAAACCGACGGCTCTTTGGAAACCGCTTCTCTCGATTACTACGAAGACGGACGTCTTAAACAAATGAATTACAGTTCCGCAGCTGTCGACGTCGGTTATTTCTGCTATTACGTGTATAACGGCGAGGCGGCGCCCGAACGTTACGAACTTTATAAGGACGGAGATCTTCTGGCAAAGGCGTCTCTCGACTTTGACGGAGAGATAGACGGCGTAATTCTCACCGAAGAGGGCAAGGGGCTTATCTTTATGCCCTATTACAACGCAAAAACGGAAACCTTTTCTCACGTCTTTTTCGACGAGAACGGGGAGATTTTGCCGGAAATCGTACGTACCGAGCGAACACCCGCTGATGATAAAAATTTTGAAGATTTGTGCCGTATCGATATGTTCGACGTAAATGGCAGGATAGTATTATCTGAAAGAGTCTATGAAGGCGGAAAACTCTTAGACTGTCATAAGTACGTTTATGACGAAAAGGGTTTGATGATAAAGGACGTTTTTTATTTATCCGGTTATCTTTACAACATAAGTTACGGTTATCTTTACTACATAAGTTATTTTGAATACGATGAAAGCGGCCGTCTCACGGCCGAGACCGCATATTTTTCAGAAGGCGACCTTAACTACGTCCGCAGCTATGAATATGACGAAAACGGCGATCTTGCATTTGAAAACCTGTATCTTGGTGATGGAATGCCATATAACAAATATGAATACGGTAAAAACGGAACACTCAAGAAAAAGATCGATTACTATTATGAAACCGAAAATATTTGCTGCGTGACGCTGTATAACGATGACGGCACGATCTCCTGCGAAACTGAATACGATAACGAGGGCAATATAACAAATCAAACTTATTATGATGAAAACGTAAACCCGGCAAACAACGCGAACTGACGTACGTACAAAAAACGCTCCCGCGGTGAGATTTCCCGCGGGAGCGTTTTTTATTTCAGTAATTCTTCAAGTGCTTTTGTAAAAGCTTTATCTGCGATCTTTTCAAAGTCGGGATCATTTAATTTGTCCCCTATCAACAATTCTTTGATCGCTTTGGAAAAAGCTTCTTCAAACATATCCTTCGTCATTTCTTTGCCGAACTTATGCGATTTTTTTAATAGGAACTCGGTTATGCTGTTTTCGGCGTAAGGAATAACCTTCCTTATCAGGTCTTCGGGCGCTATCTTCTTTATCACTTCATCGTCGAGAAGACTGTCAAGTGCAAAAGCAAGCCCCGCCTCCGCCGCAGCATATGCTTGCGCTTGTTCATGCGACGCGCCTTTAAGAAGTCCTTTGTTATACTCGCCGCCGAATTTTTGCAAAGACGAAAGACTGTTCGCGACAAGATCTGCTCCCACAGCGCTTAATCCGAGGCCCTTTGCCAACGCCTTTACCAACAAAGAAGGAGTGTCTTTTCCCAAGTCATAAGCCGCATTGTAAAGGTAGATTTCAAACTTGCCAATTCCTTTTTTACCGCTTATTCCTTCGGCAAGAATATCATTTGCATGGTATGTATAAGACTTATCTTTCGGAACCGCGCTTTGCGGCTTGCTTTTGTCCGAAAAGGTCGTACCTAAATCGGTTATCGCCTGCTCGACGCCTGCCGCCCAAGCGAATTTGGTCCTATCGGCAACGCCTTTCAGCCCTTTCGTATTCAAGAGCCTGTACGCTTCTTCTTCCCCCTGCCTGTAATTGAAGATAGCCTGCATATCATTCAAATACTGCCCTACACCGGGCTCTTTGCCGTGCGAATAAAGGTAAACGACCATTCGGATATCGTCCGCGTCCATATACCGAAGTTGTTCTTTCTTTATGCCGTAATAATCAAGTTTCTTCTGAACCTCGTCACACTTGTTTTTCGCTGTGTCGGCGTCTCCCGAATAACGGTGATTATTGAAGTAGTAAAGAAGGATCTTACGCAAATCGTTCAGCTCGTTTATCCGTCTTACTGCTTCACCGTCGGTCAGCATATCCTTAAACTCGTTTCCGGCTCTCTCTTTTGCGTAAAATTCTTTTCGCTTGTATGTCGAAAACAAAACGAGATCCGCGTATAATCTGCGATATTCATCCCGCATTTTAACTTCTTCCGTCACGTCGTACTTCTCGCTGTTGTTTTCAAGCTCGTACTGAAGTTCTTCAAATCGCGCCATCGCTTTTTCCGGATCAAAACTATTCCATTTGTCCGCCTTTTCTTTTTTGCTCTGCATCTCTTCAAGCAGTTTCATAAACTCCGAAAGAACTTTTTCCTTAACGTTCAGACTTTCCAACTCTTTTCTTAAGTCTTTCGTCCTCTCGGCGACCGCTTCCTCATACGCTTTCATACCGCCTTTTGTTTTTCTCGCGTCGACGCTGTCAAGATACTCGTTTCCCGTTTTTCTTACGATATCGCTTATCTCTTTTTGTATCTCATTCTTTCGAGTCCGGATATTTCCCAACTCTTTATTACACATTTCGATCGCGCCGGAATAATTGATGATCTCCGTCGCCTCTTGGGTGCTTAAAGATTTGTCCTTATCTGTGGCGTTTGCGGTCGTTTTGGAGTAAGGCTCGGCGGCGCTCTCTTTGTCGGAAGTCTTTTCGCCGTCTTTTTCCTCTTCGGCGATTCGGTCATAGTTTACCAAACCGCCTTTGATAACCCTTTCCGACTCGCTTTCCGGCTCGCCGGCGGTCGTTTTCTGCGGCGTATAGTTCTGATTTTGAACGGTCGGCGCCGCCGTTGCTTTTTCGGAAAGCGCAGTATAAACGTTTTTCCATTTGTGCATATCCTCCGACGAGGGAGTATTTTTCCAATCAAGGATCTTCAATATCTCCCGCGCTTCGCGCTTTTCCTCTTCCGTCAGGCTTGAAAGCGAGGCGAGCGCAAATACTCTGTCGTAATGGTTCCACACGTTGTATTTGGAGTATTTTTCGGGTCTGTAACCGGTTTTGAGCTTTGCTCTCGTTTCGGCGTCCCGTGCATTTACCGTAAAGCTGCCGCCGGTGCCGCCGTGCGCGTTTTCGCTTCGTTCTTCTTTCGTTTTTTCGCTTGTGTCTTTTAAGACACTTTCGGGCATATTCTTTTGTATTGAGGGCGCGGAGGTTTGATCTCTTTCGGCGGCGGTTTGAGGCGCGACCGGGTTTTGCACGGACGGCGCGGTTTGGATCTGCGCCGTCTGCGGCGCGATTTTGACGGGCGTCTGCACGGGCGCGGACGACGCGGCGTAGCTCTTTTCCGTGACGGTTTTTACCCTTCCGCTCTCTTTCGGCGCGGCGATTTCTTCCGGCTCTTTCGCTTGAGTATCTTCTTGAGAATCTTGCGCGGAGGACTGCTTAGATATTCCGGAAGCCGGCTTTACGGTCAAACCACCTGCGCTTTGCGGCTTGTCAAAGACGTCGCTTTCCGTCTCTTTAACGTCGGTTTTTTCCTCGTCCTTTTTCACCGGGACGCTCGGTCGTCTGTAAAACGGTTTTCCGTAAGATTTAGGTTTTACATAGTATCCTTCCATACCGATATCTCCCGTTCCGGGCTCGGCGGAAGGATACTCCGTCTTTGAAGAATACGACCGCGCGCCGTATCTCGCGGACGGGGAAGCTATAAGCCCGCCGCCGTTATACGAATCTTTCAGACCGTCTTCATTTTCTTTCTTCCTTTTCGGTCTGCTGCTTATAATGGGTAACAGCATTTTTAATACTCCTTTTCAAACCGTCTTAAAGTTGACGCTATTTTTCGGGCGGTTATTTCTGCGAAAGCGCGCGGCGGCGGCAGAGAACGCCGCGTTGTAAAGCGCCGAATCAAGGTCGTAAAGCTCGGCGTCGCCCGCGGACAGGTCGTTCTGCGCCGCGGCGTAATAAACGTAGGCAAGATCATAAGGCGAGCCTATGGAAAGCGGCGCGTCGTAGGGATAGGGGCATTCGCCGACGCTTTTGCCCGTGACCCCGGCGAAGATCTGCTCGAGCGACCAGACGCTTTGCGCCGTGTATTCCTCACTCCCTGCGCCCGGCCGCAGCTCTTCCGCCCTCTTTATTGCTTCAAGTAAGTACATTTATAATTCCTCCTTAATATGCGCGGCTTTCGCCGCACTATGTCGACATGCGCCGACAACGATGTTGCCTTCGGCAAACGATGTGCTTCGCAACGATGTGAAAGCTTCGCTTTCAACGATGTGTCCGCTTCGCGAACAATTAAGGTATGCGCCGCAGGCGCATCTATCAATAGATGCGCGGAGCGCGTACCTTAATGAAACGCTTTGCGTTTCAATTCATGCACGCAGTGCAATTCACGACGAAGTCAATTCATGAACGGCTCTGCCGTTCAATTCATTTTCCCCGCGGCGCTTTGAAGCGCTCTCTTCACCGCGTCCTTGCCCTCGAAATCCATCATTTCCAGAGCGCACAGCGCCTCGCTCGCCTTAGAAGGCTCGAAAAAGCCTATCCTGAAAAGCTCCTTCGCCGTTTCGTTCTGCTCCATGCGCGA
>JAFSVO010000111.1 GCA_017444965.1 Clostridia bacterium
AGCGGGCGGTTTTTCACATGTTGGCATAGCCCTTTGTTCTTCGCGTTTTCAGCGAAATCAAGATAAAATCCGCGATTTGGCGAAAATTCATTCCGCAGTTTGGCGGAAAATCGTTCCGCAGTTTGGCGTTTTTATCGTTCGTCATCTATCTGCCTTATTTGTTTTTCCGGTGAAAAAAACGCGTGAAAGGATTTCTTTCACGCGTTTTTTATTCATATTTCCGTTCAGCTTAAAGCGGCGGTGATTATCGCCATCTTATAGACCTCGTCGGCGTTGCAGCCGCGGGAGAGGTCGTTTATCGGGGCGTTGAGGCCCTGAAGGATAGGTCCGTACGCTTCATAGCCGCCGAGGCGCTGGGCTATTTTATAGCCGATGTTGCCCGCCTCGATCTGCGGGAAGATGAAGGTGTTGGCGTAGCCCGCGACTTTCGAGCCCGGGAACTTGAGCTGGCCGACGGTGGGAGATACCGCCGCGTCGAACTGCATCTCGCCGTCTATCGCCATGTCGGGCGCGGCTTCCTTGGCTATCTTGGTCGCTTCCTGCGAAAGCGCTACGGTGCCGCCCTTGCCCGAGCCCTTGGTCGAGAAGGAGAGGAAAGCTATTTTCGGGTCTATGCCGAAGACCTTCTCCGTGTCGACCTACTGGAATGCTACCTCGGCGAGCTTCTGCGACGCCGTGAAGTTGACGTTGCCGTCCTTGTCGACGGTGTCCTGATAGTCTATGTTGATGGCGCAGTCCGCCATGCATATCGTTTTGAGCCTGTCTTCGCCGGTTTCACGGTTAAGAATAAAGCAGGAGGACACGAGGTGCGCGCCCGGTTTCGTTTTTACGAGCTGAAGCGCGGGGCGAACGGTGTCAGCCGTCGAGTAGGTGGCGCCGCCCAAAAGGCAGTCCGCCTTGCCCATCTTGACGAGCATGGTGCCGAAGTAATTGCCCTTTGAAAGAGCCGCTTTGCACTCCTCGGGGCTCATCTTGCCTTTTCTGAGCTCGACCATGGTATTGACCATTTCGTCCATTCCGGCGTAAGTCGCGGGGTCGATTATCTCGGCGCCCGTGACGTCAAAGCCGCCCTTTTTCGCGGCTTCGGAAACCTCCGCTTCGTTTCCTACCAGAAGAACGCCCATAAGGCCGCCCTTTAAAAGCTTGTCCGCCGCCTCGAGTATGCGGGCGTCGGTGCCCTCGGTAAAGACTATGGTGCGTTTGTCCTTGGCTTTAAGCTGCGCGATAAGTTTGTTGAACATATCTTTTGACCTCCAAAAGTATAATTTTTACTTTAATATTATACACCCGTATTATTTTATAAACAAGGTTTTTTGAGAAAATCGAAAACTATTTTATTATACTCGTCGGCTCTTTCCCACGCGATAAAGTGGTCGCCGCCCTCCATTATGCAAAGCCGGCTCCCCTTTATGCTCGCGGCAATAAGGCGCGTGTGGTCGGTTTTGATAAGGTCTCGGTCTCCCGCGATGACGAGGGTCGGCGCGCGTATCGCCGCGAGAGACGCGGGGTCTATGCGCGGCTCTTTCGTCATCAGCGCTATGACCTCGCGCTTGAGCTTTCCGTTTTTGCGGAAAAAGGATTTTATATAGCTTCTCACCGAATAGGCGTTGGCTTTGAAGGTCGCGCCCGAGGGATAGAGATTCGCACCGTTGAGCACGAGTCTTTTCACCCTGTCGGGGTATTTTAAGGCGAAGACTATCGCGATATTCCCGCCGTCCGAAAAGCCCAGTATATTCGCCTTTTCTATTTTAAGAAAGTCGAGCACCTCCAACAGGTCGTCGGCTATGCGCGACAGCGTAAGCTCGCCCTCTCCTCGCGAGCTTAGCCCGTGGCCGCGCGTGTCTACCGTAATGACGCGGTAATACTGCTCGAAAAAGGGCACTTGCCGCTCGAAATACGCCGAGCTGCCGCCGTTGCCGTGAAGCAGAATAAGGTTTTCCCCGCTTCCGTATTCGTCGAAATGGACCATAGGTTACCTCTCTGTAAATGAATTGAAAAGTCTTCGACTTTTCATGAATTGCGCAGTTTGCGCGTGAATTGAACGGCTTTGCCGTTCATGAATTGCAAATCGGGGATTTGCGTTAAGGTATGCGCCGCAGGCGCATTTATCAATAGACGCGGCATCGCCGCGTACCTTAATGAAGAGCTTTGCTCTTCAATTCATGCATACGAAGTATGCAATTCATGACGAAGTCAATTCATGAAAACGCAGCGCGTTTTCAATTCACGCAAGCTTAAGCTTGCAAACAGTAGATCATATTTTTTCCTTTCTGTCACGCCTCTTTAAGGCGCAGGACTACCGCCGCGGCGTCGTCGTCCGCGGCTTTTTCGGTAAGTGCCCCGCATATATCAAAGGGCGTGCCGCGCATACCGCAATTTAAGTTCACGCCGTCGGTCGCCATTATGACCGTATCGCCCGCCCGGATCTTGCTGTATATTACGGCGGGCTCTTCTCTCAGCCCCGCGGGAAGCGACTTCGCGGCTATTTTTTCCGCTTTGTCGCCGCGTATGATAACGCTCGGCGGCGCGCCGCATTTGATAAACGTAGCCCCGCCGCAGAAAAGGTCGAGCTCGAGCGCGTCGAGCGTTACGAAGCCCGAGCGCTCAAACCTTGCCTCAAGCACCGGAAGGACGGCGTAGACCGCGCTTTTCAA
>JAFSVO010000112.1 GCA_017444965.1 Clostridia bacterium
AAAGAAGATCAAATGGGAGAACAACTGACAATGAATGACAGCCCGTTCACGGGCGGCAAGTAACAATCTTACGCAGTTGGCAGCCGTACTTATCCGTTTACGGATACGCGAAGAACAGAGGGCTATGCCCGCATGTGAAAATCCGCCCGCTTGGCGGGCGGATGTTTATTTATCGCAAGTAATGAAGATACGCTTGGTTAATGGATCGCGCTTATTTCGGATATTTGTCTTTGACAAAATTGGCTTTTATATACGCGTTCATAGCGACTACTTTTCCAACGCCTATGCCGTTTGTATCAAAGTAATCTTTTCCGACCAAGGTCGGAAGATCGCCCAAAGCGGAACGGAGGGTAAGAAGAAAAGCATCCCGGGAAATATCGCCGAACGACAGCGTAATCTCACGTAATGATATGATATCTCCGAAAAGCAAGGACCAAGGAGCTTCATCGGAGTCTTCTTTAAGCATGTTTCCGGGAGCGGCAAACGTCGGTCCGAAGCCGTGTATGATAATGTCTGAAGTACCTGCCCGAACAGGCTTTTTAAAACCGAAAAAACTGTTACGTTCTTCCGATGAATCAAAAATCGTCAGTTGGAACGGAAAAGCAGAAACAAAAACAGACTGTTTACTTCCTTCAATCTCACCGGAGACAACATAGCGGTTTACCGTTTCCGCAATCAGATGAGTGCCTTCTTCGGTAACGATATCATAGTATTCGTTTGAATCGGAAGACTGCGGAAGCTTTCTTTCAAAAGACAAGGTAACGGGAGAATCATTGTTAAGGATCACGTCTAAGTCAAGGATCTCGTTACGTTGTTCTTTCTCGTTACTGAAGATCGTGTAAACGTATTTTCCTATCTCGTTATTCGTCTTTTTGTCAAAAAAACCTCGCGAAGCCAAAGCAAACGTTTTACCGTCTTTTTGTGTGCCAAAAGCGTCATCAATATTATCGAGTTCCTTCAGTATCCACGCAAGTATTTTTGTGATCTGACCTTCTGAAACAGAGTCAAAACGAAGCGGCATATTGATTCCTCCTTTTCTGTTATTATTAGTTTATCGCAAAATGTGTCCTATAAAAAGGACGGTTATTGTATAGTTTTTGTTTAAAAACCGTTTTACAACGCCGCCCGTACTTTTTGTACGGACGGCGCTTGGAGATATTTAAAACGTTTTATTTTTTGTTGCCGAATAATCCGCGAAGGATGGCGGAAGAGCCCGAGCGCATAGAGGATTTTAAAGCCGCCGTCGCGGCGCGCTTGGCTATCGTGCCGGCAGAGGTGACCTTGCCGCCGAACACGCTGTTCATAACGTTTGTGCCGACCGAGTTGACGACCGACGACACGGCTGAATTGGTCGCCTTTTCGACGGTGCTCTTGCGGCCGCCCGTCTTTTTCGCCGCCGTCTTCTGCTGAATGGCAGCCGCTTTTTCCTCCGCCTTCTTCGCCGCCGCGGCTTCCTTTTCGGCAAGCGCCGCCTGCTCTTCGGCTTCCTTCTGCGCGGCGAGCTCCTGCGTCGCGCGCGAGATTATCTCGTAAGCCGATTCGCGGTCTACCGTCTCGCGGTATTTAAGGTCGAATTCGCTTGAAAGAATGCAGTTCTGTATCTCCTGCGCGTCGGTCGCGCCCATAAGGCTCTGCGGGGGAAGGACGCGCGCCTTCTGAACTATTTCGGGTATGCCCTTTTCGTCAAGGAATGAGACGAGCGCTTCGCCCGTACCGATGCTTAAAAGCGCTTCTTCGGTATTAAAGGAGGGATTCTCGCGGAATGACTTCGCCGCGGCGCGCACGGCGGTCAGCTCGGCGGGGGTGTAGGCGCGCAGACCGTGCTGAACGCGGTTTGAAAGCTGAGCCAGCACCTCGCCCGGGATATCCGAGGGCGACTGGGTGACGAAATAAACGCCGACGCCCTTAGAGCGTATCAGCTTTACGACCTGGACTATCTTCTGCACGAGCGCTTTGGGCGCGTCGTCGAAGAGAAGATGCGCTTCGTCAAAGAAGAATATCATGCGCGGCTTCGGCAGGTCGCCGACCTCGGGCAGCTTTTCAAAAAGCTCGGTCAGCATATAAAGCAGGAAGGTGGCGTAGACCGTCGGGCTTCCCATAAGGCGCCTGCTCGAAAGGATGTTTATAAAGCCGCGCCCGTCGGTGTCGGTACGCATAAGGTCGCGTATATCGAGCGCGGGCTCGCCGAAAATAGCCTCGCCGCCCTCGTCCTCAAACGCTAAAAGCGCCCTTTGTATAGCGCCTATCGACGCCGTAGTCACGTTTCCGTATTCGGTCGTGAATTCGGCGCGGTTGTCGCCCGCGAACTTGAGCATGGCGCGCAGGTCTTTAAGGTCCAAAAGCAAAAGCCCCTGCTCGTCGGCTATTTTGAAAATGATGCTGAGCACGCCCGCCTGGACCTCGGAAAGGTTTAAAAGGCGCGCCAGAAGCTGGGGGCCCATATCCGAAACGGTCACTCTTACGGGGTGCCCCTCTTCGCCGAAAATATCCCAGAAGCGCGTCGGATAGGACTTATAGGTAAAGCCCTCTATCCCGAAGCGGGCGATCCTGTTCTGCATATCCTCGGTGTCCCTGCCCGGGGTTATCATGCCCGAAAGGTCGCCCTTTACGTCGCTGAAAAATACCGGCACGCCGAGGTCGGAAAAGGACTCGGCCAAAACCTTCATGGTTATCGTTTTGCCCGTGCCGGTGGCGCCCGCTATAAGCCCGTGCCTGTTCGCCTTGTCGGGCAGGATGTAAAGATTTTTCTCGTCGCTCTGCGCTATCCAAAGCTTTTGATCTTTATACATATTTTTTCCTCCTCGGTTAATTTTTATATAAGACGGGGCAGGACCCCGAAAATTAAAAGCCCTAACGCGGCGCTGAGTATTATCACTTTCGGTATGCTTATTTTGAATTTAAAAAGCAGAAGCGTATCTAAAAGCCCGATGCCTACCGCGGGGAAGGAAATTCCGCCCGCGCCCCCGTAATTCGTAAGCGAAAGGGTGACGCACACGCCGACGACAAGGCCTAGGCAGGCGGGGCGCACGCCGACCATGATATCCCGCATAAGCCTTGCCTTGCTGAAACGCTCGAAAAAGATCGCGGCTAAAAGGGAGAGGGTCAAAGACGGCATGAAAATGCCGAGGTTCGCGACCAAAGCGCCCAAAATGCCCGCGGCGCGTATCCCCGCGAAGGTCGCGCAGTTTAAGCCCAAGGGGCCCGGGGTCATTTCGGCTATCGCCACTATGTCGGATACCTCTTCGGCGGTCATCCACCCGTTTTTTATCATCTCCGAGCTGATAAGGGGGATCATCGAAAGCCCGCCGAAGCTCGTGAAGCCTATTTTAACGAAAACCCAGAAAAGCTTTAAAATTATCATTTGCGCTCACTCTTTCCGCGCCGCTCGTAAATTTCGGAAATGATAAGTCCGCAGACCGCGCCGATGATCACGAGGTAAACGCACGAAAGCCCGAAAGCGAGGTACAGCACAAGCGTAATGACAAACACGGCGACGCACGGTGGGAACTTAAAGGTGCCTTTAAGTAAACCGACGGCGGCGCTGAAGATGATAGGCACGACGGCGGCGCGCACGCCGCTCATCGCGGCGGCGACCCACTCGTTGTCGCGGAAAGCGCTGTAACAGACGGTTATTATCGAAAGGATAACGAGGGGCGGCAGAGCAATCCCGAAAATGCAGGCGACGCCGCCGAGCACGCCGCATTCGCGGTAGCCGTAAAGCATGGCCACGTTGCCGACCATGGTGCCGGGCAGGCTCCTGCCGAGGCTCGTCAGATCTAAAAGCTCTTCCGGAGTCAGCCGCTTTTCCTTTTCAACGTAACGGCGCTGCATCTGGGCGATTATGCTCCACCCGCCGCCGAAGGTGAAAACGCCGAACTGTATGAAATCGGCGAAAAGACGCAGGGCTTTTTTGAGTTTTTCCGTAAAAGTCACTCTCCCATCGGAAAAAAGGGAACTGTATGTAATAAGTATAATACCGAAAAGAGTTTTTCGCAACAGTTTTAAGAGAAAGCCGTCTTGTTTTTCGCGCCGTATGATGATATATTGATAGCACGGCAGCGTAAAAGCCGAAAAACGCGAAAGGGGCGAACTTAAACGGGCTTTGAAATAAAAGAGATAATATCCTTCGGGGCGGCGGGCGAGGGAAACGCGTACGCCGTGCTGAAAGACGGAAACGATCTGTTCGTCGGCTTTCCGGGGAGGATCGAAAAGTACGATGTATCCGATTTAAGCTCGCCCGTAAAACCGGCGGAAGCGCCTTTCGCGGCGGACTTTTCAAACGGGTATTACGGCGAAAGCAAAAAGCTTAAAATAACTTGTATCAAAAAAAGCGGCGGGTATCTTTTCTGCTCTCTGAGGTATCCGACAAACGGGCTTTGCGATATGCTCGTGCCTGCCGCCGCGGGCAAAAACTTCGGCGGGCTCGCCGTTATAAGGGCGGACGACTTATCGCCCGTCCGCACGCTTTCGCTGCCTTACAAATGCTGCTTCTGCGACCTGCTTGACGGATTGTGCGTATTGACCTATATGCACCACGGCTTTGCGGTCTTTGATACTGAAGAGCTTATTTATTCGCCGAAAGAACCGGCGCCGCTTTTCGCCTATAAGCGCGCCCTTTTATCGGCGGTATACGCCGAAGCGCGCGGCGATCCCGGCTCTTTTGAAAACGGGGTCGACAACAAGTGCGAGTATCAGTCGGCGTGCCTGTGGAAAAAGGAAAACGCGCTTTACTGCACCTTCGCGCTTTACCGCGGCGGCGTTTCCACGTGGGACCTGACAAACGTAAGGGAAGGCAAAGCGGAGCCGCGGTCAAGGTGGGATATAGCAAACGAGCCGTCCCTTTGCGCTTTACAGACGAGAGCCTGCGCCGACGGCTCGGAGGGCGAGCTTCTTTACCCCATGTACAGTATTTTTAACTGCTCTGTCAAAGACGGGGTCGCGGCGGGCGCGTTCGCGAGCGCTTACAGCGAGCTTCACGGGCACCCCTGTGACAAAAGCGGGATAGTGACGCTTGACGCGCTTAAGTTATCCGACCCGCGCGTAAGCTCTTTGCCGGCGTCCCTTATCCCGCCCGGCGAGGGGATATACTACGGCTCGGATATAGGGCCGACCTTCGCCGCGCAGACGGAAAACGCCGTTATTGTAAACGCAGGGCCTTACGGGCTTGCGGCGTTTGAAAAGAACGAGAAAGGCGAATACGTTTTCAGAGAAAACGTAAAGCTTAAAACCGACGGAAGAGTGAATACTTATATAAGCTTAACGGGCGGCTTTCTGTGCACTGCCTCGTCCCTTCGGGGCAGAAAAAGCGTGATAACGATTTGTAAAATCGAAAACCGCAAAAATCAAAGTATGATTAATAACTGATAATGCCTTTTAGTTAGAAAAAGATAGTTTTTTTTCCTGACTGGATTAAATGATTATTGTGAGTTATAATGATTTCATAAACAGACGAAACTATTGGAAAGGAGGGGGTGTTGATGTATAGAGTCTTCGAAAACAATGGTGAAAAATGCAGTTTTAATGCAAGTGCTTTTAAAACAGTATTTAACGATTATAAAAAGAAAGAAAAACTAAAAAGAACAGAATTGGAAGAAAAAATCGGGAGTTTTGTATGTGTTTCATCAAGTGCAGTACATAATTGGGTACAGGGAGAAAACGGACCTGATAACATTGATATAATTATAAAATTGGCGGAGTTTTTTAACATAAAATTTGAACTGTTACTTAAGAATATGGATGCTGAAAAGAAAAAGGATAATCTAAATAACAGACAATTGGATGCAATAAAAAGAATATATGATGAGATAATAAGCTTTTTGCATGAGTTTCAGAACACAGACGGATTTAATAGTTTATGGTATGAGTATTATGATTCAGGAGAGAGCGACCCGGAAGAAAAGATATATGAATATATTGATAAAAAATTGGAAAAAGTATTCTTGGCATTTGATAAAGAGTATTTTGATTTACATGATTTAGCTGTATACAACGAAATAGAAAATTACATTAATAATGATTTATATGATACTTTTGACGGAAAGGTTAGCTACGGATACAGATTTGAAGCAGACGGAGTAAATCAACCGACCACGAGAGATGATTTTTTAAATGCTTTGAAAAGTATAAATAGTATAATCGAAAAATACTGTTTTTAAGAAAAACCGGCGCGGAGGAAAACCCTCCGCGCCGCAGTTTATTCTGCTTTTATCTTAAAAAGCCCGTGGCGGTTGCAGTAATAACAGAAGAAAGCCGTCCGGTTTATCTTAAAGCGCGCGCACGCCTCGCCCTCGGGGTACAGCTTCGCAAGCTCGTACCCGTTGTCGCGGACGGCGGCGATAAAGGATATATAATGCCGCTTGCTCATTTCGTGGGGGACGGAAACGAAGTATTCGTCCTCGACCTTTTCGACGGTCGGCAGGTGCTCTTCGTCGGGCGCTTCCGGCGCCTCGGACAGAAGCGTCACGCCGCAGCAGCCGATAAGAGCCTCGCCCGCGGCGGCTATTACGTTCCCGCACACGGGGCAGACGTAAAAGGCGAGCTTTTTCATATTGAAAGACCTGTTATTGTTGCTTATATCCGCGCCCGAAAAAAGCTCTATAACCGAAACGCCGAGCGCCGCGGCTATCGGCTCTAAAAGCGTTACGTCGGGGTAGCCGCGCCCCGTCTCCCATTTGGATACCGCCTTGTCGCTGACGCAGAGCTTTTCCGCGAGCTGCGACTGTGTCATTTTCTTTTCTTCGCGCAGTTTTTTTATAAACGCGCCGGTAACGTATCTGTCCATAATTATCTTCCTTTCACGCTTTTATGATAACAGACGGGGCGCGCTTATTCAACCTACGCTCGGTAGAGGACGGGGAAAAGAACTTTTGTGCTTTTCTTATCGCGCGGATCCGTGTTATAATACAGTAAACGGCTTTTCGGCAAAGGGGGATATAGGATGAAACTCGGTATATCGATGAACTTCGCGCATAAAACGCCCGAAGAGTGGGCGAAGAAGCATAAGGACGCGGGGCTTTCCGCGGTCGTGTTCCCCTGCGGGGGCGACGCGCCGGTAAGCGTTATAGATAATTACGTTTTGGCGTGCCGTGAATACGGGCTGACGATAGCCGAGGTCGGCGCGTGGAGCAATATCCTTTCGCCGGACGAAAAGACGAGGGAAGAAAACTTCGCCTACTGTTTAAAACAGCTTGAGCTCTCAGAGTATATCGGCGCGAAATGCTGCGTAAATATTTCGGGCGCGAAGGGCGAGGTCTGGGACGGCGGGTATAAGGACAACTATTCGGAAAAGACTTACGCCGAGATAATTGAGAGCGTGAGGAAGCTTATCGATAAGATAAAACCGAAAAAGACCTTTTACACTCTTGAGCCCATGCCGTGGATGCACCCGTGGTCGCCCGAAGACTACCTTAAAATGATAAAAGATATAGACAGAGACGCCTTCGCCGTGCATTTAGACGTCGTAAATATGCTCTCTTCCCCCGAAAGATATTTTGACAACGCGCGCTTTACAAACGGGGCGATAGCCCTTTTGGGGAAATATACAAAAAGCTGTCACGTAAAAGACGTTCTGCTCGATACGCACCTGACGGTCATATTAAAGGAAACGCCCTGCGGAAAGGGCGGGTTCGATATAAAGAATTACTTAGAGCGCTTAGACGAACTCGACCCCGATATGCCGGTGATAATAGAGCATCTTGAAAACGAAGACGAATACAGGGAAGCGATACGCTATATTAAAAGCTTATGAGTAAAGCCGCTTAAAATATCGGCTGAGGCCGGCGTTAAAATCGAATAAAAATAAAAGCGGGACGGTTATTGTTGAAATGACCGTCCCTTAATGCTGAGAGTTTTGTCTTTATTTACGTCGGAAGCCCGGTCTCGCGCTTTTTGTATTTTCCGGGGGAGATTCCGACCATTTTTGTGAAAGTCCGGATAAAATGCGTGTAATTCCCGAATCCGGACCGGTCGCACGCTTCGCGGACGCTTTTTCCTTCCAGAAGCAGATTCCGCGCGTGCGTTACGCGGGTGTTTACGATATATTCGCCCGGGGAAAAACCGGTCGCGTTTTTGAAGATCCTGCAGAGATGCGGCTTGGAAATGAAAAACCGCGCCGCCAGAGCGTCAAGAGAAAGGTCGCCTGCGGGATGGCTTGAAATATAGGAAAGTATCTCGGTAACGCCGTTTTTCGGGAGATAGCTTTCGGGCTGATCGCCGAAGAGCGCGGAAGCGAATTCGTTAACCTCTAAAAGCAGTTCGGTGAAAGCGATATCCCTCTTAAGATCGGACCCGAATCCGGAAAAAGCGCCGATACATTTCTCAAAAAGGCGCGAAAGCCGCTCTGTCTGAGCCGCAGTAAGCTGATAATACGCTATTCCCGAGTGAAAGCAGCGCAAAAGGTCGGTCGACGGGGTGGAAAGCGACTGCGCGTAGCGGGAATAAAAGCGGATCACGTACCGGTCGTAGTGCGGCTCCCGAAGCCCTACGCTTCTGTGCAGCACGGCGGAGGGCAGTAAGATAAGCGACCCGTATCTGAGCGGATATTTCCGGTCTGTTATAAACATTTCCGCGTTCTCGGAAAGCGAGAGCAGTATTTCGTATTCCTCGTGGAAATGATAATGCTTCATGTTCCACTGCTCGCTGGTGCGCTTGTACGCGACGTAGTCTTCCAAATTAAATCGCCTCCGTCAAAAAGCATATCACAAAAAGATAAGATATGCAAACTTTATGATAGAATATATCATAGTATTACAAATCTGAATATGCTATATTTCAAGAAGTATCAACTACGCGGAGGTTTTTTATGGAGACAGATCTTATCAGGCCTTTTTCGGAAGAATACAACGATTATCTGCGCGACGAGTCGAGAAGCGTAGGGCGCGCGGATCATATCGCTTTCCCACGGACGACGGACGAGGTCCGCGCTGTTCTGCGGGACTGTTTCGCGACGGGTGAAAAAGTGACCGTCCAGGGCGCGCGGACGGGGCTTTCCGCCGCCGCCGTGCCCGACGGAGGATGCGTTTTAAACCTTGGCAAAATGGACCGCGTGACCGCGATGCGCCGTGAAAACGACGCCTATTATCTGACCGTTCAGCCGGGGGCTATACTCTCGGAAGTGCGGAAAATGATAGAGTCCAAAAAATTCGATACGACCGGCTGGGACGACGCTTCCAAAGCGGCGTACGCCGATTTCTGCAAGGACGGGGAGTTCTTCTTTCCTCCCGACCCGACCGAAACCTCGGCAACCATCGGCGGAATGGTCAGCTGCAACGCGTCCGGCGCGAGAAGCTTCCTTTACGGACCGACGCGTAACCATATAACGAAAGTGACCGCCGTCCTCTCCGACGGGCGCGCGCTTACGGAGAAACGCGGCGGCGACCGCGCGAAGGGATATGACGCGGAGTTTATCTGCGACGACGGAAGCCGTATCCGCGCGAAGATCCCCACTTATGAGATGCCGCGCACGAAAAACGCCTCCGGATATTACGCGAAAAAAGATATGGAGCTTATAGATGTACTGATAGGCAGTGACGGCACGCTTGGCGTCATATGCGAGCTCGAGATCGCTTTGCGTCAGCTCCCGCAGATGATATGGGGCGTTTCTCTGCTCTTCGGGGATGAAGAGAGATCCCTGCGCTTCGTCGGCTCCGTGCGGGAAAAAGTCGAAGGGATCGCGGCGTTGGAATACTTCGATCCACACGCGCTGGATATCCTGCGCGAGCAGAAAAAAGGCAATTCCGCTTTTTCCGCACTGCCCGTAATAGGCGACTCGGTAAAGACCGTCGTATACGCGGAGCTGCACGCCGAAACCGAAGAAGAAGCGCTTGCAAAGCTTT
>JAFSVO010000113.1 GCA_017444965.1 Clostridia bacterium
CCCTCGAAGGTGAACTCAAGCCTCTTTTCCTTTTTGAACCAGTCGACCCAGTTCTGGCTCCAGTCGTTTATCAGGGTCGTGAAGGTGACGGGCACGTAGTCGGACGTTATGTTTTCGACGTCTACGAAAAGCTCGTTTATAAACTCCGCCTTCGTTTTAAGGAAGCCTTTTCTCACGACCTCGGTCGTGTCTATCGTGAAGTTTACGTCGTTATGACCGGACACGACGAACTGCTTTACGTAATAACAGCTGTCGTCGTAAACGTTGCGCGACGTGTCGTAATGCCAGAAGCCGAGGGACCTTTCGCACACGCCCATCGTATAGGTGCCGTCGGCGATATACCTCTGTATTTGCTTGTCGCTTCTCAGGGTGAGCGTTTCGACGTGCTCTCCCTCGGCGTTGTACAAATAAACGTTCAGTTCGCGTTTTTCAAGGTCTACGCCCGTATTGTCGGTAAGAGTTACCGTCAGGCGCGCGTTTTCCGCAACGTGCACGTATATGACGCCCTCGCTTCCCTCGGGCAGGACGGTAAAGTAAAGCGCGTCGTCAAGTATATGATATTTTTCGACCTCCTGCCACGGCCTGCGGTCGAAGGTCATGCGTATCTCTTCGCCGACGCGCGCCTCGTCCCAGGGAAGCGTCACGGTATGATAGCCCGACGTTCTCGCCTTTAATATCCTTTCGCCCGTCGACGTTTTATAGAAATACTTGCTGTAGCGGGAAAGCGAAAAATCTTCGGCGACGCTGCCGTCGGGCAGAACGCCGACTATTGTGTAGGAAAGAAGGGGCTCGCGCTTGGGATCGAGCGTTATGTCGCCGAGGTTTATCTCACCGTCGCCGTCGGGGTCGGAGAGGTGCTCTAAGATATAGTCGTCAAATATATTCGACGTGAAAACGAGCCTCAGGTCGTCGGACGCCGTAAGATAAAGGTCGATATCCCTCGACTGGCGCGAGTGGGTCGTTACCTTTTTGCCGGGAAGCCCCGGATATATGGTAAGGGTCCTGTCGTAATACTGCTCGCTTATATAGCCCGCGCGGTTATAGTTGCCCCACTCGGCGGGGAAGTGCCCCGTGATATGCCACGTCGGGCGCTTCTGAAGCGCGTAAGTCTTGTATACTTCGCCCGGCTCGAAAATGATATCGACCGTCCCGGGCGCAAAGTATTCGCAGATAAGGGAGTCGCCGAATGTCACGCGGCAGAGGTATCTGCGGCTTATATCGACGTTTTCGCCCTGTATCTCTTTTCCGCTGCCTATATATACCTCTCCGTCGGTGATATCGTACCACTCTATCGATTTTACGTTGACCGTAAAGTTGTCGCACTTTGGCACTCTTCCGCGCGTCGGGATATAGGCGCCCGTATCAAGGTCGCAAAGCTCTATAAGGCGGTACGCCGTTTCGGGCAGGTACTCGACCGTGCCCTCGTAGCCCGTGCTTTTGAGCCAGTTGTCCATTTTGGAGCCCTCAAAGCAGCGGATGATGCCTATATTCGCAAGTTCCATTTCGAAATCGGGGTCGTCTGTCTGACTTTCGTAATAGGTCACGAGCAAAGGCGCCTTTGCGGAATGGCCCTTAAAGGTGATCGTTTCTATATGCGCCCACGTGAGCGCCTCGTTTTCAACGCTTTCGAGGTTCTGCGACACAATATAGTTGCCGACGTCGTCCGCCAGCGCGTAATCCTGAAGCTGCAGGGGGCCTGTTCCGAGATCCACCGCATGCAGATTTACGCATTTGTCGAACGATCTCTGCACCCTCGTCAGCTTGTCGCCCTTAAAGACGACGCTTTCAAGGTTCGCGCAGCCGTTGAAGGCGCCGCGTATGGCTATTACGTTCGCCGGCACCTCTATTTCCGTCTCGGGTCTTCCGGCGTAGACCGTGCCTATGTCTATAAGGCTGTCGGGCAGCGTTATCGAAGTCGCGCGCGGGAAGGCGGCGCTGTCCACGTTGTACATATGACGCGACTGATTGTAGTAATCGAACCATTCGCTGCCCGGGTCGAAACCGGGCACACGGTATCTCGTGTCGACGTTGTTCTGCTCTTCGTAATAAAGGTCCAGGCCGTTTATTACGGGGAAGCGCCTTTCGGCGGGGTACCCGTCGTCGTCATAGAAGTTAAGCCCGCCCGCCGTGTTGTCGATAAGCTCGTCGAGCATCGACTGTCTTGAAAGGGACAGCACGCCGTCCTGCACGGTCACGGTATAGGGGTTTCTTATAAAATCGTCGTCGCAGTAAACCGCCCTTATCTTAAAGGTCTCTTTAAGCTCGGTATTGTATATTTCCGCCGGGAAGACTATATCGGTGTCGTCCTGACCTGTGTAATAGAACATATACGCCGCGTCGGGCGTGCCCTTGTAAACGTAGGGGCCGGTGATATGGTACTTGACGGTGTACGCCACCCACGCAAGATGCAGATTGGGGAAATCCATATCCCACAGGTCAAGGGCGGGGTTATAGTCGAACCACCCCTGCGTTTCGTAGGCGTAGGGCAGAGTGCGCATGGTGGCTATGTGGGTATATTCCTTAGACTCGGGGAAGGCGGGCGCGAGGTAGAAATAACGCGTGAAAAACACGCCCGAGTCATATCTGTAACTGGCGTACGTCTCGGTCGACCACTTGCCGTCGACCGTCGCCAGACTTATGCAGTAAGAGAAGGCGTCGCCGAAAAGGACGGATTTTTTAAAGTGAACGCCCGTTATCCTGCGGCAGTTATAGAACGCGCGGTCCATAACGGTACACCCGTAGGCGAAGGTAAGCTCGCCCGCAAGGTCCTTCTGATTTTCGAACGCGCTCGCGCCTACGTACTTTAAGTCATTAAGGTCGCTTATATTCACGCTTTGAAGATTGGCGTACTTAAAAGTGTTGTCGGCGATATGGCGCAGGGTGCCGGGCAGGATAAGATGCTTTACCTGCGTTATATCGTCGGTAAGCCCGAAGCCGTAGTCGGGGGTAAAGCCCGCGTAGAAGCTTACGCCGTAAGACTCGTACACGTCGCCGTCGCCCGGCATACCGACGCCCGTTACGGTATACCCGTCCACCGTCGCCGGTATATGCAGGGTGTCGCCGTCGTGGAAGAGGACCTTTACTATCCTTATCCCCTGCCCTATACCGAGCTCTTCAAGATAAGGATAGTCGTCCTTGCTTATGGTATCGTACTCGCAGATATAATCGCCCACGCGGAAACAGTTTCTTTTATAGTATTTCGAAAGAGGCGGCAGCGGGTTTGTGAAATACGACCCTATCGTATCGTAACGTTTAATGGATTTTATATTGTCTATCCACGCGACGCGCGGACAGTTCCTGAAAAAGTTGTGGGTATAATCTATCTCTATCCCCGCGGGCAGACCTACGTAAGTCAGGCGCTCGCAGTTTTCAAAGGTGGCGTAGTAGTAATTGTCGCCTAAGTTGAAGCTGCCGCCCGTGTTAAGATTCGGCATGGTCGCGGCGGTAAAATCTATTTTCCGCATATAAGCGCGGAAAAACGCCGAAACGGCTATATCGCAGTTTTCGCCCGCCTCTATCGTCACGTCGGCTTTGGAGGTAAACGCCTCGCGGAACGCCCATCTGCCTATGCTCTCAACGCCCGCGGGGATAACGAGGGAGGTAAGCGCGTACGCCCGGTAAAACGCCTCTTCCTCAATGGTTTTAAGGGTAGAGGGGAGGATTATCTCATAGGCGTGGGTCTCATCGAAGGCGTGATCCGCTATCGTTTCGACGCCCTCGGGCACGGTTATGCGGCGCGCGCCTATACTTACCCGTATGGTCTTGACGGGAACGCCGCCTACGGACGCGGGTATCTCGACCTCGTCCTCAAAGCCGTAATACATCGTGCAGACGCCTTCTTCATCGACCTTATAAAGCTCGTCCGCGCGGCTTTCGGGCAGGGTCGTTACTTTAACGGCGTTGCTTACGCAGGGGAAGAACTCGCCGCCTACCTCGTAGTTTACGCATACCACCCTGTAATACTTGTCCCCGAGCTCGTCGGACGGACAGGTAATACTTATATGGCACTTTTTATTGGCCTCGTTTATGACAAAGCCGTCCGGCGTGGGGTTCCACACGGTATGAAGGTCGCCCAACGGCTCGCCGAGGTCTTCCTCCGTGTCGGAAACGTACCACTGCCAGGTCATGTAGAAGCAGTTGTCGCCCGTCACTCTCCATTGACCGGAAAGCGTCGTCTTGCTGCCTATGACCTGAAGATTGTTGGTCGAGGTGATACCGTCCAGAACGTAGCCTATGCCCTTATAGCCGGTATTGGCATATTCGGTCCTGTAAGCCGAGACGCCGCTTTCCGGCCCGTAATACTCTATGCCGGGCCGCGCCTGAACGACGCCCGTCGGCGCGTGGGTAACGCATAAAAACGCCGTATTGGACCTGCCGCTCGCCCTTTTCCCGTTGTGGGTGTCGTAGGAATATTCGCAGTAATAGTAATCGGTGACGGGCGTTTCGGGGTCGAGCGTTACCGTCAGATTTTTCTCGGTCGCGCCTTCTATCGGCGTCCCCGCGCCCTCGCGCGAGTTCGACTTGTACCACTGATACTCTTTGTTATGAACTACCATGCCCGCGTCGTAGTCGCACTTATAGGTGACGCTTTCGGGCACCGACGCGCCTATCGTGTAGGCGCGGTCTTCAAGCTTGGGCCCCGTCTGATTATAGACGTATACGCCCACCGCTCTGCCCTGTGAGTATATCACGGGCTCTTCTCCCTGAAGGGTTATGCGGGTATAGCAGTAGAAATAAGTTCTGCCGAGGTGTTTTTGGAAAATGGGCAGACGGTTATCGGTCGTCCAGCCGGGAAGGGACGTAACTATGGCGGCTTTTTCCTGATCGTTCTTGCCGTCGATAAGCGCGTGCCATTCCGATTTGGTCATACCTATGGGTATCTGGTCGAAGCCCGGCTCGTAATCGGCGACGATGTAGTCGACGCCGCCCGTCGCGTCGTTCCACGGTATATACGTCCATAAGAACTCTATCGTCGCGTTAGAGGGAAGGTCGGGATAAACGCTGTCGGCGTTTCCGAAATGCTGGTTCAGATTATCCGTCAGGCTGTAAGCCAAAACGTAATCTGTAAACGGCTCTATATTCGTATAGGACATGACGTACCACATGGTGTCCCATACGCTGTTGCCGTTTTCGACGTTATAGTATTTAAGCCCTAAGGAGTTTAAGGTTATGGGGCCGTTCACCTTGCCGTAATCGCCTATGACGAGGTGGACGAAGCTGCCGCTGCTGTTTACGAAAGCTTTACTGTAACCCGAGCCGTCGTTAATCGTAACGCGCACCATGCAGGAGTACCAGCGCGAATGATAAACGCCCGATCTTCCGTTGCCCGCGCCGTAGACCGTCTCGTCGTCGAAGAGGGGCAGGACGGGGTCAGTCGTCCAGCCGGGAAGGTCGATTATAAGGTCCGAAAGGTCGGGCTCTTCCCTCGGGTGAGAGGAAAGCCACTCGTTTAAATATTCGTTTCTAAGGGCGTTCCACGCCTCCGTGCTCATGCCGAGAGGCGTCGTGCCCGCGGGCGTGTTTACAAAGTTCTGGTTTTCTTCGTCGACGTAAGTCCAGAGGTATTCGACGGTGACCTGATTCGTAAGGTTGTAGTTTGAGCCCGGGATATTCGAGTATATTACCGAGTTCGCGTCTGTAAAGGAGTAACGGAAGTCGATCTCGGTCTCGTCAGCGTCGCTCGGGATTATATGCTTCTGGGGCGTGGGCACGTTATGAAGCGTAAGATAAGGTCTTGCAAAGCCGTCTGTAAGCGGCGCCGCCACGGGCGCCTGTTCCTTTTCATAAACGTATACCGGGGTGCATACCGTTTCGTAATAGACAGAGCCGTCTTTTACGTATCTTGAAAAGACGCTGTAATATCTGTTCCTGTAATTGTTGCCGCCGGCGGGGGCGGCGGTGCCTACGGTCGTGCCGTACGCCTCTTCGTCGGAATAAGAGCGCAGGTTGCCCTCGTCGGCGCTTATCCAGTCAAGCGTCGCGAGAAGCTCGGAATAATCGTACACGCCGCCCGCGCCGGGGGCGTGCGAGCTTTCAAAGTCGGAGACCGCCGTCTGCCACGCGCTTTCGGTCATGCCGACGGGCGCGTAGGCGTAAATGGGCGCGTCTTTCGGGTCGTCGTCCGAATAGACGAAGACGTACTGCACCGCGCCGTCCGCGGGATAAAGGAACTTATCCGTCGGGAGGTTTCCGAAGGTTTCTCCCGCCGAGTCCTTTACGTGAAAGAAGAACGTCACGTTCGGGTCGTCGGATAAACTCAAAAGCTCGACTTCGTTTATGTATGAAAGCCCCTGCCCGTTTACCCATCTGCCGGGATAGGGCGTAAGCTCTGTCGCGGGAGCTATAAAGCCGTTCGACATACCGCCGGTGCCGCCGCCTGCGTCTCCGCCGCCTTCACCGGTGCCGCCGCCACCGCCGCCGGTGCCGTCTCCTCCTCCGCCGCCGGTGCCGTCTCCTCCGCCGCCGGAACCCGTGCCGCCTGCGCCACCTGTTCCTCCGGTGCCGTCTCCGCCGATAACTCCGCCTGCGCCCGTTCCTCCGGCGCCGCCCGAGCCGTCGCCCGAGCCGTCGCCGAGCGTTGTCAGCGCGCCGTTCGGCGCCACGGTAAGAGCCGAGGGCGAAAAGTCGCCGCTTTTGTCTTCACCCGTGACCGTTTGGGGCGCGTCGGTATCGCCGTCCACGCTTTTCGGCGCGGACGTTTCTCCCGCCTCCTCGTGGTCCTTTATCGTAACGGTAAGAGGCGAAGACTTTTCTTCTTCGCCGCCGTCATCCTCCCCTGTTTTCACCTCAGAGGGCAAGGCGGTTTCCCCGCTCTTTACCTCTTCCGGCTCGGAGAGCGTTACGGTCTGCGCCACGTCGTTTCCGTCGGGCGTATCTTCCCCGGCGAATACGGCCGCGGGAATTACCGAGCAGACCATAAGAAACGCGAGGAGCGCGCTTATGATACGGTTTTTAAGCGAAGTGAAGCTTTTCATTACAGCACCCCATATTTTTATATTTTTCTTTATTATTTCGATAAAGTGATTTGTGAAAATGAAGGCTCTGCGCCCTTGATGCGGGCAAATGATGCTTTCGCTTACGCGAAAATGATGTATCGCTTTCGCGAAATGATGTTGTGAACTACGTTCACAGTGATGTTTTCGCTTCGCGAAAGTTAAGGTATGCGGCTTTGCCGCATCTATTGATAGTCTCCCGCAGGGAGCACCTTAATGCAAGGCTTTGCCTTGCGCATCATGTTTCGGCAACGCCGAAATGCATCATGCCGACGCAGTCGGCACATCATGTCGGCTTCGCCGACGCATCATACCGAAACGCAGAGCGTTTCGGTCAGTGCGTGAGCTTATACACGAACGCCGCGCTTACCGGCATTGCGTTTCCGTCGAGGTAGAAGAACTTGACGTCGCTTGCGCTCTTTAAAAACTCAAGGTCGACGTGGCTTAAACCCTTTTTAAGGTTTATAACGCGGCTGCCTGTCATTTTGCCCTCGGCGTTATAAGCTATCGCAATAAAGACCTCGGGCGTCTTTTCCTCGTCCGAAAGCGCGTCGGCGGTAATAAGCATAAGGGCGTCTACTGCGTCGGTCTCGCCGTCGCCGTTTATGTCCCACTTATCCTTATTTTCGAACTCTTCCTCGAAAAGCACGCTCGCGATAAGCTCGCTTACGTCCTCGGCGTCGACCTTTTTATCGTCGTTAAAGTCTGTCACCTCGGGAAGCGTGAGCGGATTTAAGTGATAATACGCGGTCAGGGTAACCGACGAATCCCCCGCCGCAAGCTCGTAAGTGTCGGCGTTTTCGCCGTTATTTACGGTAACTCCCGAGTTGTCGAACTTTTTGCCCGTTTCCGCGACTCCTATAACGAGTTTGTAGAAGGACGCGGGCTCAAGCGGTCTGCTCATAAGCTCGGCAACGTCGCCCGAGCTTATCCGCCACGAGTCCGTTTTGTTGTCGAAAACGAGCGCCGCGACCGACGAGCCGTTTCTTGTGACCAAAAGCGTAAAGGGCGCTTTCACGCCGTCTGTATACGCGTCTATCCCCGAAAGCATATCGCCGTAGGTCTGACCGTTTGAGATCGCGGGCAGAGTAAACGCCGCCGTCGATATCTCTCTGGGCGTGAAGACGAGGAAGGCTTCGAGGTGATTCCAGCCCCCGACACGCTCCTCGGTGCCGGCGGCTTGCGGATTTACCGTATTTATCTCGGTATCATTCGTGAAATAATAACCGTCTTTTACTCTTATTTTTATGAAGCCGTAGTATACGTGACCCGCCTCGTAAACCGTGCTGTCCCGCTCTACGTAATTTTCGTAATATACCTCGTCGACATACCACTCGGGGTCCTGCTCGAGCTCGGCGTAAACCGAGTCGGCCTCGCAGACCGTGAGGACGGGAAGCTTGTTTCCGATAACGGGCACGTCGGCGTTAAAGCGGATATAAGGCACGGGCTGTCTGCCGTTTTGGCGCGTTTCCTCATAGCCGCATATCTTGCAGGAGCGCGCGTCAAAGGCGCCTCGCGGCGCCCAGTCGCCGAAGGAATGGGTGCCGCTCGAAAGCTCTTCTCCGCAGACCGAGCAGGTAAACCAATGCCTTTCGGCGTCATAAGCGTAGCCGTTCGTATTGAGGGTGTGTGAGCAGACTATGTTCACCGTATCGGTCCTGACCTCCAGCGTAAGATAGTCTGCCGAAAGATACGTGACTGTGCAGACCGAGCCGAAGACCTTTACCTTCGTGTCGGTCTTGAAAATGTAAGGATCCTTCGTTTTAAGGGTAAGGCGCGCGTAGTAGGCGCCCGCGGTCGCCGTGCTTCCGTTTTCTGTCTGCGCGCCGTCTTTATACCATACCGCCGTAACGGTTACGGGCATAGACGCGTCCGCCGTAAGGGGCGAGCTTTCGGTAAGCTTGCACCCCTCGGTGACCCTGCCGCCCACGGTGTAATCGCTTATGACGCCGGGCGCGACCTCAAGCGGGATATAGCCCGTAAGAACGCCTCTTAAAACCGATTTGTCCGAAACCGTCTTGCCGCCTACCGTAACGGCGGTATCGACGGAAACGCCGTATAAGCTTTTGGGCGTTATCTTAACGCACAGGCGGTATGAGTTGCCCTTTCTGAAAACGCTGCTCTCGCTCATCTGCGAGTA
Source organism: Clostridia bacterium (assembly GCA_017444965.1). Taxonomy (GTDB): domain Bacteria; phylum Bacillota; class Clostridia; order Oscillospirales; family Butyricicoccaceae; genus RGIG3513. The sequence continues at coordinate 9,133 of JAFSVO010000113.1, forward strand.
GCCGGCGTCGCCGCCGCCCTCCTGGAAAATGAGGTTCGCGGTGAAGGTCTCGTCTTCCACGGTTATATGGCGCGGGCTTTTGCCGTGCTCGGGCCATACTATGCCCGTAAGACTGTCGGGCAGGTCAATTGCGTCAATATTCTCGTAAGCGCAAACTATATCGAGGTCGTTCGCGCTTTGGGCGTGAAGCGCGTACGTACCGTTCGAGCTCCACGTTTCGTTTACGTGCGCCGTTATTCTGTAAGTCGAGCCGTTCGTCATGCCGCCGCTTATGTGCCGCGCGAGGTCATAAAGGTCAAGGCGCGGGGTATCGGTCGCGTAAAAGCCGTTCGATACGGGCGCGTCGGCTGTGTATCTTACCTCCGCCCAGCGTGAGCCGACCTGCTGCAGCACCTTCCACGTGTACGAAAGGGTGCGTTTTTCGGGCGACAAGGGCGAAAAGCTGTTTTTAAAGTAAGCCGCGTTTTCGTGTACTATCTCGAAATGCCCGCTCGGGCAGTATTCAAGCGCGTCCGTGCCGCCCTTTTCGTCGGTTATGCGCGACGCGCCCTCGGTCTTGGGCTCGGCGGTTATCGTGGCGCCGGTGCCCTCCTGCCCTATTTTCTCAAAGGCTTCGCTCTGAGAGGACGTAACGCTCTCGGGCAAAACGTATTCCTCGCCGTTTACCTTTATGGTCTCGCGGTCCTTCATAGTGTGTGTAAAGGCGTAAAGGGGCAGGCCTATTCTGCCGCAGTCTACGTTTACGTAATAGGCGACGCCGTTTCTCTTATCGACGGTCACGCGGTTATTGTACTCGGCGTAAAACTTGCCCGAAAGAACGGTAAGAGAGGCTCCCCACGCCTCCTGCACAACGTCGGAGTTGCTTTTGCCGTAAAAGTCGCCGTCGTTGATAATAGCCGCCGCGCCGTTTTTGAGCCTTAAAGCGGCGCTCGTAACGTCTTTTTCGCCGTTTTCGTCAATGGTGAAGCCGCGGCCGTAGTATTCGCCGCCGTTGGAGGTAAATCTGCCGCCGTCGCGGACTTCTATCGCCGTGCCGGGCGTTACCGAGTTTACGCTCTGCGCGCTCGTGCCGCCGCCCGTGTTGTATTTTTTGGTGTAAGTATAATATTCGCTCTCGTAATGCCCCGCCGTAATTTCGCCGCCGTTTACCGTGAGAGTGCCCGAAACGGCTAAGACGGTAAGAGGTCTGTCTGCTATTATATCCGTCTGCTCGTTCATGTCGCCCATGTCGGGGACGAATCTGTCGTAAATTATCTCACCCGAGCCCGCGCTGTCCTCGACCGTGAAATAACTTCCCTTCGTTACCGTTATCATGGTGTATTCGGTAAGAAAAGCGTTAAAGCCGAGCTTGCCCGAAAGCTTATGTCCGTTAAGGTCGAAAACTACGTTTCCCCATACCTCGTATCCGCCGACGCAGTCGGTTATGTCGTTATTCAGACGGACGTAGACGGGGCTTTTTTTCCGCTGATAGAAAAGCTCGTCTATATCCGTTTCGTTTTTGAGAAGATAGGGGCTCTGCTTGGTGCCGAGGCCTTCTATCGTTTCGACCGTGACGTCCGCGCCCGTGCCGTCGGCGCCTATGTTTTTGAACTCTTCGTTTTCACGGTCGTCGAAGCTTGCCGTGTAGTTGTATTCGCGCCCGTCTATGTAGACGTGCGAAAAGGAGCTGTCGTCAAAGGCGTAAAGAGGAACGCCCACCCTGCCGCAGTCTACGTTCACGTAATACGCCGTGCCGTTCGTTTTATCGACGGTTATGCGGCTGTCGTATCGGGCGTAAAAATTGCCCGAGTTGACCGTTAAGTTTGCGCGGGGGTCGGACGATACCACGTCGGCGCAGCTTTTTCCGTAAAAGTCGCCCGAGTTTACGACCGCCGAGGCGTTCATTTCAAGCGCCAGCGCCGCGCACGCGCTTTCCTTGTTTCCGTCCTCGTCAAGCACGAAGCCGCGCCCATAGTATTCGCCGCCGTTCGATACGAAGGAGCCGCCGCTTCGGACCGTTACGGCGTTGCCCGGCGTTACCGAATTTACCGTGCCGGGACTCGGACGGCTGTCGGTATAGATATAGCCGTCGGTATAGGTGTAATATTCGCTTTCGTAATGCCCGGCGGTTATCTCGCCGCCGTTTACGGTAAGCGCGCCGCGCACGTCAAAGACGTTTAACGGGCGGTCTAAGAAAATATCCGTCTGGGCGTTTGCCTCGCCCATCGAGGGGATGAAGCGGTCGAAGATAATTTCGCCTGATCCCGCGCTGTCGTCAACCGTGAGGGAGGCGCCGCTCTCGATAACGAACAGGCTGTACGGCGAAAACCGCGCGCCGAAGGAAAGCTTCGACTTTACCGTGTGGCCGTTTAAGTCGAGGCACTTGCTCCCCCGCACGTCAACGCGCGAGAACGCGGCGGTTTTTTCGGCGTAAATATCCGCGCCGAGCGTTATGTATACCGTCCCGTCGCCCGTCTGCCCGAGCTTTTCGATAAGCCCCGAAGCAGAGGTAACGACGTAAGGGGCAGCCCAGGTGCCCTCGCCCGTGACCTCGCCCGAAGCCGCGACGCTTCCCGCGGCGAGCAGGCATACCGCGAAAACAAAGCAGATAAATACCGACAAAAATCTTTTCGACACGGTCATTTCCCCCGATCTGTTTTTTGATTTGTCTTTTAAAAGGTAACACTACCCCGATTTTATTTTATTCTAATATAATATATATAATTTGTAAAAGCATCAGCCGAAAGAATGATTTTGCAAATTCGGAATGCGGCAGCCGCGCGGAGACAATCGTTTAAAAGCTATATAAAACGCCCGCCCGGGGAAATCCCCCGGCGGGCGTTATTTTTTACGCTGTCTTCCCCGCCGTGTACCGAAAACGGTACATAACGCGCCGAGAGCTTTGACAGTTTAAAAAATTGATGGTAAAATGATAAAAAAGGTGGGTTTTACGGAGTTATTCTCATCTTCCGCACGTTTATACTTGCGGAGATCACGAAAAGCGTTGGACCATTCACGCTTTTCGTAAATAACAAATACAAATCACGAATATGGGAGGAACAAAAAATGTGCACTGTTACAAGAATTCATTTAAAGACCGACACGGCGGATCGCGAAAGTCTTTTAAGATTTTGTCTTGACGGCGAACAGCAATACGTTGCAATAGGCTGGATCGGCGCTTATGAGACCGATCCCGAAATCAAAAATTATGAAGATTATTACTATGCTGTCAAAGAACACTATAAAGCCAGAGTCAATCACGTTCTCAACGTCTTTTGGTACGCAAAAGAAGGCGACCTGTTCTGGACAAGGGATTCTGCGGGAATGTACTGGATATGCAAAGCGACAGGGTCTGCACAGCCAAAGCTTATTCCGGAATTCGATATCGGCGCAGTCGTCCCCGTAAAAGCGTACAAATACGGCTTAGACGTGCCCGGGCAGATAAAAGCCTCCTTCAGCCGTCCCAGAGGAGGTACGTGCGAAGATTTAACCGACGAGGCCATTGTCGAGTTTTCAAAAAAAGCGTACAATGAATTATCCGGCAAGGAAACTTATACGATCAAATCTATTAACGCCGATTTATTAAACGCGCTTCCCGCTCTCGACCTTGAAGAGCTTGTTATATCTTACATCCAGATAAAAGAAAACTATTATCTGCTGTCCAATTCCATAGCGAACCGCTCCACTACTCCGACTATAGAATGCACGTTCATAGGCAGGGATCCGAAAGATCCGAAAAAAGCCGTCGTACAGGTCAAAGGCGGCACGTCGAAAGAATTAAACGCTCCTGACTTCAAGCCGTATGAAGACGCGGGATACGTTGTGTTTTTATATGCGCCGCATATAAATAATCAGGAGCTTTTAAAAAACTGCCGGGTAATAACGCGCGAACAGCTTCTTTCATTTTATAATGAATATAAGCCTGTCTTGCCCGATTCAATAACAAAATGGGAAAACATAATATGATCTGAAAATTCCCCTCGGCAGGCGACTGCCGAGGGGGATTTTTCGGATATTTCGCGCCTTTCGGGCAAGGTATGCGGCGAAGCCGCATTTATCTATTGGCGCGGCTTTGCCGCGCACCTTTTTTCTCGTTTCGCGAAGCGAAACATATCGCTCGCCTATCGGCGAATATCGCGTTTTTCGCCGTTATTACGGCGAAAAATATATCGCGCCGGCGAAAGCCGGCATATCGCGCGCGGCTTTGCCGCGCCTTACAGCCACGTGTTCCAATAGTCAAATACCTTTCTGTAATGGTTGCCCTTCGGGGGCAGGGCGCCGGGCGGAAGGTGCCTTACCGTCCGCTCGGACGTTTTTTTCAGCCATTTCTGCGTCCGGCTGTGCTTGCCGCGTTTTATCCTGCCGTTATACTCGTAATCCTCCGTTTCTTCGCACCACTCGCAGGCGGCGAATATCGACGGCTTGAACCATTTCGTTTGCTGAAGCCCGCGCAAAAGCCTTTGCCTGCGCTTTTTCTGCCGCGTTATGCTTATCAGGCGCTTTTCCTTTTGGGAAAGCCGCTCGCGCGACAGGTCGACCTCTTCGTCCGGTATATACTCTTCTTCATATTCCATTTTGCAGTTCTCCCGAAGCTTTCGGCTTCATTTCAAAACTATTCCCAGCGGCTCGCCGAAAAGGGCGAGCAGCTCTTCAAGGTACGTCTCGGGCCCCGTTTGGCAGATATATATAATAAGGCGTCCTCCCTTTCCGTATTCGATCCTGCCGACGACCCCGCGCTCCGGAGCGCCCCGCGGCATGAGGATCTCCTCAATATAACGGCGTTTGATCGCTCTCACCC
>JAFSVO010000012.1 GCA_017444965.1 Clostridia bacterium
CTTGCGCAAAAGCTCCTTCGCCCGCTCGGTCTTAAGCTTTATGAAATACGCGGCGGGAGACGCCGAAAACGCCTCGCGGAAAAGGCGGTTCACTGTAGATTTGTTTAAGGAAGAGCATTTCTGAAGGTCGGCGCCCGTCACCTTTTCGCCTAAATGGTTTTCCATATAGCTGAGAATTACGGTAAGGCGCGCGTCGTGCTCGTTTTTGCTTATCGCGGAATACTGCTTTACGGGCGCGCTTTCGCGGACGAAAGAGATAAGAAGCTCGGAAATATAGCATTTTATAAGCTGCTCCGCGCCCAAAAGCTGCGCCTTTCGCCTTTGCGGCCTGTCGCAGAACACGACGTTTAAAGGCGTTTCAAACCCGTTTATGAACTCGGCTATTATTTTTGAGATAAGCTCCTTTTGCTTCTGCCCGACGGCGAGCGTTTTGTCCTTAAAAAACTCCATCGCGGGGGAGATACATTCAAAGCTTATAACGGCGACGCCGGGCGCCGTCTCGTTCGACCTTACGTCGTGCCACTCGTCCGGCTTGTGAAAATACGCCCGCCCCTGGGTAAGCGTAAACTCGCGCTCGCCCGCGGTTATCAGCGCGCTGCCCTTGTCGACGTATATCATCTCCCAGAAGGGGTGCTTTTCGCCCTCAAAGCGGTAATTCGTCGAATACTCGAAATAGTGCACCGAGTAAAGCTTTTTTACCGGAAAATCGTCCTTTAACACGGCGGGAGTATAGTTTAAGGTCATACGATCACCTCACAGGTTTCCCCGAAAACGCTTTGCTTTTTCGGGGAATGAATTGAAACGCAGAGCGTTTCATGAATTGACTTCGTCATAAATTGCAAGGCGACGCCTTGCGTGAATTGAACGGCTTTGCCGTTCATTAATGTATGCGCCCTGCGGGCGCATTTATCAATAAATGCGGCGAAGCCGCATACCTTAATGCAAACCGCAGTTTTGCAATTCATGAAATGCGAAAGCATTTCAATTCATGCGCGGGCACACGCAATTCATGAAAAATCGAAGATTTTTCAATTCATGCAAACGTAAGTTTGCTTATGTATATAGTATACCGTTCATGTTCTTTTAAGTCAATAGTGCAAAAAAAGTATAAAATAATGCAAATACTTAAACAAAAATAAAGTCTATTATTTAAGCGGGTGATTAAAATGATTATCAAGAACGCGCGAATAAACGGAAAGCGCGCCGACATAAGCGCTGAAAACGGGAAGATAACGTATATCGGCGAAATAAAGGAAAACGGCTTTGACGCCGGCGGGCTTTATCTATACCCGGGGCTTATAGATATACACGTTCACGGGATCAAAGGGCGAGACGCCATGGACGGCGATTTATCCGATATGGCTTACGGGCTGGCAAAGCGCGGCACGACCTGCTTTTACCCGACTACCATGACGGCGCCGTTTGAAAAAATAAAAAGAGCGTGCGAGGCGAAAACGGACGTTTACGGCGCGCGTATACCCGGCTTTCATTTAGAGGGCCCTTATATTTCCGAAAAATACAAGGGCGCGCAGAAGGCGGAGGATATAAGAACGCCCGACCTTTATGAGTTTAAAAAGCTTAAAAACGTTAAAATAGTCACCCTCGCGCCCGAGACGCCCGGCGCGTTGGAGTTTATTGAAAATTGCGGCTGCACGGTATCCTTGGGGCATACCGACGCGGACTATGAGACCGCCGTGAAAGCGGCGCGCGCCGGCGCTTCCTGCGTAACTCACGCCTTCAACGCGCACAGGGGCTTTCATCACAGAGAGCCGGGGGTTTTAGGCGCGGCGATAACCGAAAATATGTACGTTACGGCGATATGCGACGGGCTTCACCTTCACAAGGCGGCGGTCCTGGCGCTTTACAGGACCTTCGGCGCCGACAGGATGATACTTATAAGCGACGGCATGCGCGCGACAAACCTTTCCGACGGGAAGTACGAGCTCGGCGGGCAGACGGTTACCGTCAAAGAGGGCGTCGCGAGGACGGCTGACGGCGCTTTGGCTGGCGGCACGCACACCCTTTTGGAATGCGTAAAAACGGCGGTATCCATGGGCATACCGAAGGAGGACGCGCTTAAAATGGCAACGGAAACGCCCGCGCGCCTTATGGGGCTTGACGCGGGCGAAATAAGAAAAGGCGCCCCCGCCGACTTCATACTTTGCGATAAGGACCTTAACTTAAAAAAAGTGATCATAAACGGCGAGCTTTTAAGGGAGGAGCAAAAATGAGAACGGTAGTCTGCAAAAACAGCCGCGAAATGTCCGAAAAAGCGGCTAAGATGATAGAGAGCCAGGTCATACTCGCGCCCTCCTGCGTGCTCGGACTGCCGACGGGGGAAACGCCCGTCGAAACCTACCGCCTGCTTTCGGAGGCGTGCGAAAAGGGAGAGGTTGATTTTTCGGGCGTAAAGACTTATAATCTTGATGAATACTATCCCATGTCGCCCGAAAACGCCCACAGCTACCGGTATTTTATGGAGCAAAATCTTTTTTCGCGCGTTAACGTGAAAAAAGAGAACACGCACGTTTTAAACGGTGAGGCGGAAGATCCAGACGCGGAATGCGCGGCTTTTGAAGAGATGATAGAGAAGGACGGCGGTATAGACCTTCAGGTGCTCGGCATAGGCGAAAACGGGCATATCGGCTTTAACGAGCCGGGCGCGTCCCTTTACGCGCGCACCCACTTAACGACTCTTACGCAGAGCACGAGAAACGCGAATTCGCGGTTTTTCGGCTCGGTTTCCGAGGTGCCCGAAAGGGCGCTTACCATGGGCATAGGCACCGTCTTAAAGTCAAAAAAGATACTGATACTGGCGAGCGGCGCGAAAAAGCACAAGGCGGTGCGCAGGCTTCTGTCGGGCGAGGTCGACACCGATTACCCGGCGACCCTTCTGAATCTTCACTCCGACGTGACTCTTATATGCGACGAGGCGGCGTTCTCGAGCGAGCGGATAGGCGTCGACATAGGCGGCACGAACGTAAAGCTCTGCGTTTTAAACGACGCGAACGAGACGGTTTTCAAAACGGCCGTAAAAACGCCCGGCGGCAGCCGCGAAGACCTTTTAAAGCTTATATGCGGCAAATGCCTTGAGATAATGAAGGAAAGAAACATAGACGCCGTGGGCGTCGGCACCCCGGGGATAATCGAAAACGGGCTCGTTACCGCGGTAAATCTTCCGTTTTACAAGACCGACCTCTGCAAAGAGATAGGCGACGCGCTCGGTCTTCCCGTAAGGGTCAGCAACGACGCGTCCTGCGCGGCGCTCGCGGAAAAGACCTGCGGCGCGGCGAAGGGCTTTGACAACGCCGTTTTGCTCTCGCTCGGAACGGGGGTCGGCGGCGGGCTGATACTCGGCGGCAGACTTTACGAGGGCAGGGGCTCGGCGGGCGAGGCGGGGCATTTCGTCCTGCGCGCCGGCGGCAGAAAATGCGCCTGCGGCAAGCGCGGCTGCTTTGAGCAGTACGCCTCGGCGGGCGCGCTTGCGAGGGCGGCGAAAAAAGAGGCGCAAAAAGCCCCGCAAAGCGTTCTTGCGCGCCTTATCCTCGAAAACGGCGGCAAGGCGGGCGGCGAGATAATTAAAAAAGCGGCGGACGCGGGCTGCCCCTCCGCGCTTGCGGCGATAGACGCGTATTCGCGCTCTCTTGCGCTCGGGATAGACGGGCTGGCCGCGCTTTTAGACCCCGACGTGTTCGTGCTTTCGGGCGGCGTGTCTTTGCTCGGCGACGCGCTCATAAACTCGGTTAAAAAGCATATAAAATGCGGCCTTCCCGTAAAAAGGGCTCTTCTCGGCAACGACGCCGGAGCCGTGGGGGCGGCGCTTTTACAGTAATTTTATGGAAGTGACGGTAATGGAAAAAGAAAAGCTTCGGGAAATAATCGACCGCTTTGACGTCGTATCGACAGCCGTGCCCTACGGGAACGGCCATATAAACGACACCTATTTCTGCGAGACCTCGCCCGGCTTTATCCTTCAAAGGATAAACGTGAACGTCTTTAAAGAGCCCGAAGGGGTCATGAGCAATATTGAAAGGGTCACCGCGCATTTAAGACTTAAGATACAGAAAGAGGGCGGCGACCCCTCGCGAGAGACGCTTAACCTTATTTTGGCGCGCGACGGGAAAAGCTTTGTCAAAACGCCCGACGGCGACTATTTCAGATTGTACGACTACATAAAAGACACCGTGTGCCACGAGACGGCGGAAAACGAAGGGCAGCTTTTCGAGGCGGGCCGCATTTTCGGAAGGTTTCAGAGGATGCTCGACGGCTTCCCCGCGGACGCGCTTTTCGATACCATCCCCGATTTTCACAACACGCCGAAAAGGGTCAAAGCCTTCCACGACGCGATAAACGAAAACAAAGCGGGCAGGGCGGGCGCCTGCGAAGAAGAGATACGCGGCTTTGAGGCGTTTGAAAAATACGCAGGCTTAATATGCGGCGCGCTTGAAAAAGGCGAGATACCCGAAAGGGTGACCCACAACGACACCAAGCTTAACAACGTGCTTTTCGATAAAGAGACCGACAAGGCGGTCTGCGTGATAGACCTCGATACGGTCATGAGCGGCTCTCTGCTTTACGATTACGGCGACGCGTTAAGGTTCGGCGCCTCCTCCGCCGCCGAGGACGAGCGCGATTTAAGCCGCGTCTTCTTCGACCTTAAAAAGTTCGAGAGCTTCACAAAGGGCTTCCTTTTGGGCGCGAAGGGCTGCGTTACGAAAAAGGAGCTTGAGCTTATGCCCGTGTCGGCGCTTATCATGACCTTTGAGTGCGGCATAAGGTTTCTGACAGATTATTTAAACGGCGACGTCTATTTCAAAATACACAGAAAAGAGCATAACTTAGACCGCGCGAGGACCCAGCTCAAGCTTATTCGCGATATCGAGCGAAAGCTTACGGATATGGAAAAGACGGTATCCGCGTGCGCGGCGTCGGTGTAAAGGAGCGTTTGATATGGAAAAGGTAAGAGTCGGCTTTATCGGCTACGGCTGCCGCGGCAAAGAGATGATGAAGACGCTTCTCAATATGTGCGAAAACGCCACCGTCGCCGCCGTGTGCGACGCGTACCCCGACCGCGCCGACGAGGCGTATAACGCGGTTTTGGAAAAGACCGGGAAAGCCCCGTTTAAAACGACGAACGCCGACGAGATAATAAATATGAAGGACCTTGACGCGGTGCTCATTTTCGCCGCGTGGGAAAGCCATGTGCCTATCGCCGTCGCCGCCATGGAAAGCGGCAAATACGTCGGCGTAGAAGTCGGCGGCGCCTATTCGGTCGACGACTGCCGCAGGCTTGTCGAAACGTATGAGAAGACGGGCGTGCCCTGCATGATGCTTGAAAACTGCTGTTACGGCGTAAAAGAGCTTTCGGTGCTTAAAATGGTGCGCGAGGGCCTTTTCGGCACGGTAGTGCATTGCAGCGGCGGTTATCACCACGACCTGCGCGAAGAGATCGCGGGCGGAAATATAAACCGCCATTACCGCCTTCGCAACTATTTAAGCAGGAACTGCGAAAACTATCCGACCCACGAGCTGGGGCCTATTGCCAAGGTGCTGAATATCAACCGCGGCAACCGTATGGTATCTCTCGTGTCGGTCGCCTCCCGCTCATGCGGCATGGAGGAATATATAAAGAAACACGCCGAAAAATATCCCGACCTTCAGGGCTTGCCCTTCAAGCAGGGCGATATAGTAAATACCGTGATAACCTGCGCCGACGGCGCGACGATTCTGCTCACGCTCGATACGACTCTGCCCCGCTCTTATTCAAGGGCGTTTACGGTAAGGGGCACCGCCGCCGCGTATCAGGGACTTAACGATTCTCTCTTTATAGACGGCGTTCACAGCGAGGCGTTCAGCAACCCCGAGGATCTTTACTGGGGCAACGGCAAGGAATACCGAGAAAAATATACCCACCCGCTCTGGGAAAAATACGGCGAAAAGGCTAAGGCGGCGGGGCACGACGGCATGGACTATATGGTGCTTTCGGCGTTTTTCGAGGCGGTGCTCAAGAAAACGCAGACGCCGATAGACGTTTACGACGCCGCGGCGTGGATGTGCATAACGCCTCTGTCGGAAGAGTCGATAAAAAAGGGCGGCGCCCCCGTCGCGATCCCCGACTTTACAGGCGGAAAGTGGAAGACCCCGAAAAAATCCCCCGACCTTGAGTTTACGTTAGATTGGTAATAAATAAACAAAGGGGACGGTTCTCTGTGCCATACGACACAGAGAACCGTCCCCTTTGTTAATTGACCGGCACAAGACAGAGAACCGTCCCCTGTCTTGCCGTCCCCTGTCTTGCCGCCGTTTACACGGCGACGGGCATGATATTTACGCTTGCCTTTATGCGGTCTATATCCGAGCGGAGCAGGTACTTCTTATCATAAAGCTCGTCCGCCGTCTTCTCGAGGAACTCGCGGTTCTTTATGAGGATATCTCTTACCTTGAAGGCATAGCGCTCAAGCTCCGCCTTTATAGCCGATTCTTCGGCAGGCGTCATATCACGGTCTATGCTTATGAAGCCGAGGCCGTTCGTGCCGCTTTCGCAGACGGCGTCGCGTATATTGTGCGCCGCGCGCTTTATGTCGTCCGCGCAGCCGCTCGCGCAGATGCCCGAATAGTAAAGCTCGGTCGCGGCCTTGCCGGCGAGGGATACGGTTATCTCATGCGATCTTCTCTTAAGAGACCTCTGTCTTCTTACAAATCCGGAGGGCCAGCAGTCGTTCACCGTGACGGCGGCAAAGCCTACCGAACCGGGCACGAGCACTTCCGCGGCAACGAGATGCCCCGCCTCGTGAAGGGCTACCTTGCGTACCTCTTCGTCGCTTACCGAGTCGTAATCGAAATCCGAGTCGTACTTCGTCTTTAAAAGCGCCTTTACGAAATCCTCTATACCGACGGCGGACTTTCTTTCAAAAGCGGCGCCGCAGGCGGCCTCGTTCAGAAGAGAGTCGAGCTCGGCGCACGAGCGGAAAGAGAGCATGGCGGCAAGGTCCTCGGTATTAAGCCCCTCCTCCGTCTTCTTATCCTTAAGATAATGCGCGATTATCGCGGAAGCGTCCTTTGCGGAAGGCGACGAAAACTCTATGATATTGTCAAATCTGCCGGCGCGCATAAGAGAGGCGGGCAGGTCCTCCGTATCGTTCGCCGTCGCGATAACGAAAACCGATTTATCGGCGACGTCGTCTATGCAGCTCTGCACCGCGACGTATTCGGGGCAGTTGTTGTTCTGTTCGTCTTCGCAGTGGGCGAACTTGTCGAGGTCGTCTAAAAAGACGACCGCGGGCGCGCACTCCGCCGCCTTTTCGAAGGTCTCGTTTATCTCGCGTATAAAGTCGTCTCCGCTCTTTCTTCTTAAAGTAAAAGAGGGAAGGCCGCACTCCTCAATAAAGCACTTCGCGGTAAGCGTCTTGCCGAGACCCGGATCGCCGTACAGCAGCGCGCCGCGGGGGAGGCGGGCACCGAGAGAACGGTACTCTTCTGGGCGCCTGAGCATATCGCACACAAGCTCAAGCTCGCGCTTTTCGGTCTCATATCCTATCACCTTGTCAAATGAACTCATACGGTTCCTCCTTAAAATATATTTTTTTGACGAATGAACTTATTATATCACGCGGGCGCCGTACGGATAACTAATTTTAAGCGCGCGTTTTTTTTGAGAGTGAGTATATAATACCACGCGGGTATGTCCTGAAAATGACACACCTGTAAAAAAGAATATTGAAGACTTAAAACTTAAGA